>LELG01000248.1 GCA_001045575.1 Candidatus Burkholderia pumila | reverse complement strand
AAACCGCCGCTCGATCTCATGTCCAAGTGATGACGCGCCCGGCCAGTACATCGCTCCTCGGCCTGTCAACCGATACACCTGCTTTGCACTTCGTCCCATGCAACACCTCCTCGATCAAAGGTGTTGCAACGACCGGTTGAATCCGCCTAGATATCGGTAATCGCATTGCATTGCTCAGGCGCGGGCGCGAGCCAATGGCGTCAGTTGAGCGAAACGCTCGATGCGCACTACACGCTGATTGCGCCCGAACATTACGGTTGCGACAGCGTCGGACCGTGGAGCGGCGAGCGCGCTTTTACGCTTGCCGATGAAACCGGCGCGCATCGTCGATCTCATCGACCGGCAACGCGGCCCGGTGCATCTCGTCGGGCATTCGTACGGCGGCGGCGCGCCTTGTGCGCAGCGCTGGAAAGGCCGCATAGCATCGCAAGCATCACGCTGTATGAGCCATCTGCGTTCCACCTTCTCAAGGGGATGAGCGCGCATGGCGCGGATGCGTTTGCGGAGATTCTTGCGATTGCGCAGCGCGGCGAATTCCTTTTTCGATTACTGGAGCGGAAAGGACGCATGGTCCGCGTTGCGTCCGTCCGTGCAGGCGATGCTCACGCGCTAGATCTACAAGGCACCGCTCGATTTCGGCGCGCTGATTCACGAGCCGACGCCCGCGAGCGCGTATGCGAGCCTCGACATTCTAACGCTCATCATGCGCGGCAAAAACGCGCCCGCACCGATGAAGCTAATCGCGGAAACGCTCTCTTCACTGATGCCGGACGCGAAGCTGATCGTCGTGCCGGAAGCGGGGCACATAGAGCCGTTCACGCATGCGCCGAGTGTCAATGCCGAGATTGCCGGGCACATTAGCCGAGCAAGCCATCGCCGGAAGGACCGCTCGTGCGCTGACATTCGATGCCGCCCGCGAAACCAGAACGTCCACGCGAGCAGCCCGCCGTAAAAAATCACATAATCAATGATCGGCGAGACCACGAGGTAACGCTCGATCGGCCAATTCCATGCGAACCAGAAGCGCAGCATCGTTTCGAGTGTGAGGCCGACGTCCCATACGAGCGTCATCAGGCGAAGCGATGCGCGCAGCGTCACATTTTCGCGCCAGTAGCCTTCGAAAGGTTGCGCGCCGTCGTCCTGTTCGCGTGCGACGGTGGCGCGGGCGAGATAGAAAATGAGCAGTTTATCGAACAACAGCGATATGAGAAAGAGGATGCCAGTCGCGCCCGCCGCCAGCGATTCGCGCACCTGCAAGATACGCGGACTACCGTCCAGCGCGAAGGTAATGATCGACAGCGCGATGCCGAACAGAACCAGCGCGGAAAGCGCATCGACGCGCCGCGTGCGGACGAACTCCGCGAGACTCCACACGAGCGGCGGCACAGCGGAGACGTACAGTGCGCCGACCTCACCCCACTGCGGCAGCGCGAACCGGTAAGCGAGCCACGGCAGCAGCAGGTTGGCGACGAGTTTGAGCACGAGGCCGGGTTTGATTTTTTTCATGAGCTGACGGCGTGGCGCAGTATAAAAGATCGTTTCCTGACCGCGCGTTCATATCGACGCTTTAGCGGTTACCGGTGTTTCCTCTCGCCGCCGCGCCCGTGTTCTCATTTGCATTCGCGACGCTCGCCGCATTGGCGTTGTTCGTCGAGTTGATCGTGTTCGGGTTATAGGTCGAGTTGTTGTTCGGGCTGGGCTGCGCCGAATAACCCGGCGATGATTTCGGCGGCTTCGGCTGGAACGTCTGATTGATGATGCCCATTTGCCCGAGCTTGCGCCGCGCGGCCATCGGCATGTGCATTCACGGCGGTGCACAGCGCGACTGCAGCGCCTATCAACACATACCAGCGCGCGGTTCTTTTTTGACTCTTCATGATGACCTCCTTCGCTTTTTACGACTCTATCATTGATAGTCGCAATGTCGATGCCCAACAGGAACAGGGTTTAGCCCGTTTCATATTTGAGGTATCGCGCAGGGAAGCCGTTTTGCGATCGGTAAGATGTACTTTGATGTACTGATCTCAATCCGAAACGGAGGACTTACGTTTCCCGAATACCGCGATCTCATCTCCCGCCTCAAGACCGAAGACGCGCACATCGCCCGCCTGTTCGAACGCCACAACGAACTCGATTATCAGATCACGAACATGGAAACGGGTGTCTCGCCTGCGGACGGCTTCACCATCGAAACGCTGAAAAAGGACAAGCTTTTGCTGAAAGACAAGCTTTATGTCGTGTTGAAGAAGGCGCACGAAGCGGCCTGAGTATGACGCAGCCTTGAGAGAGGGTCACGGCAGAGACGCCGCAGCACCCCGCATAAGTAAAATAAGACGATGATATCCTCACACAAGCATTCCGAGTCGAAGAAAAAGAAAAGCATGCGCCCCACCCATCCGATGAAACTGACGGCGATATCGGCATGGTCGAAGCATCGGGGAAAGCGCACACACTGATCGGGCAAAGTACAGACGACATCCTCAGGCGCATCGGCGCAAACAGTACCACCGCCGACAAGCTCGATACGATGAAAACCCTCGTCGGCGGCATGTCGCCGAACTGGCGTCACGGCGGTTACCCGTACAAGTATCTACAACTACGAGACGCAGAAGTATCGGCTGCAGGTCGAGTTGCTCAAGTTGCAGGCGTGGGTGAAGGAATCAGGCGAACGCGTCGTCATCCTGTTCGAAGGGCGCGATGCCACCAGCAAGGGCGGCGCAATCAAGCGCTTCATGAAGCATCTGAATCCGCATGGCGCGCGGGTCGTCGCGCTGGAAAAGCCGACCGAAGCCGAACGAGGCTAATGGTACTTTCAGCGTTACGTCGAGCACTTGCCGACCGCGGGCAAGATCGTCATGTTCGACCGCTCGTGGTACAACCGCGCGGGCGTCGAATGTGTGATGAGCTTCTGCTCGCATCAGGAATATGACGCCTTTATGCAGCAGGTGCCGTAGTTCGAGCGGTATCTCGCGCAGAGCAGCATCCACGGCATCAAATTCTGGTTCTCCGTGAGCCACGACGAGCAGCGCCGCCGCTTTAGGGAGCGGGAAGTACATCCGCTCAAGCAATGGAAGCTGAGTCCGGTGGATGTCGCTTCGCTCGATAAATGGGACGACTACACGAAGGCGAAGGAAACCATGTTCGCCCAGACCGATACGGCCGGCCGATACACCGTGGACCGTGATCCGCTCCGATTGCAAGAAGCGCGCGCGACTCGATGCCATGCGTTACGTGCTGCATCGCCTACCGTATGACAAGCGCGATCTCGATGCGATCGGGCAAATCGATCCGCTGATCGTCGGGCGCGAGTTCTAGGACGTTTCAATCGGTCAGTGCTTTCATCAAAAGACGCGCTTGCGGCGCGAGCGTGTCGAAGTCGCGGGCGCATAGAAACAGGCGGCGCGTCGCCCAGGGCTCCGCCTGCGAAATGATCGCAAATCCCGGACGGCGCAGCGTCGACGCCGATACCTCAGACAGAATCGCAATGCCGACTCCCGCTTCCACCAGCCTCCCCACATTTTCGATGCCGCGAATCTGAATCTGAATACGGTACTCGATCTGTCTGCCGAGCCGCGATGCGCGTTCGGCCAGGTGCATTTCCAGCGCGGCATCGGCGAGACCGACGAGCGGCTCGCCGATGATATCGACGAACGGCACCGCCTCTTCCTTCGCTATGTTGTGCGTCTGGTTCGCCACCACGACAAGGCGGTCCTGCGCGACGAGATGCGTTCGCAGGCGCGCGAAGTCCGTGATGTCCGCGATCAGTCGGAGATCCGCGCGGCCTTCTCTTCTGATACGGCGGGCACGATCTCGAAGCTTGGCCGCTTTTCGAGATCGATCGAAAGATCCGGAGGCGCGGCGGCCAAATACGACACGATGGCCGCCGTGTTCGACAAGAAGCGGATACGTCCTTTGAGGCCCGTTGCATAAGTTCTCAACTCGCCGCGCATCTGCTCGACCTGCGCGAGGATGGCCCGCGCATGGCGCATCAACGACTCGCCCGCGGGCGTCGCTTGCACGCCGCGCCGGTTGCGCTCCAGCACGGTCAGAAACAGCCGCATATCGGTAAGGTCGAATCACATGGACGAGGATCGCCGCCGGCTTCGCGCGCCATCCATCGCATCCATTCGTCCTGACATGCATCATTCGGCATGGCAGCGAAGCAGGGCAAACTCGCCGACATCATGCTCGCGGCCCAGTAGAAACCGAACAAAGTCTGCTTTTCGCCCGGCGCCATGACGACGGCTTGCGGATCGTTACCGGAGAACCATCGCTCGAACCTGGCGGTCAGCGTAGTATCGGATTCCTCACGATCATACGAGAACGCATAGCCGCCGCCTGCCTGCGCGGTATGAAAGTCGTTCAGCACGCGCGCGGCGCGTGCGTTGAGTATGAACGGTTGAGTATCTGCGCTGGCGGCGAGCAGGCTAAGCGCGATGAAAAATACATGAGCGATGGATCACAGCGGAACGCCGCGCATCTTCTGAGTTGGCGAGCGATGTAGCTTCCAAGCAGGTCAGCAGAAAAGCAGGTCAGCAGAAAATGTGGAACGGCTAAGGACGCCGTTCTACCGACTTATTTGATTTTCCGACGGATTATCACGCCAAGAGAAACCGGCAAGAGCGGTATACCAAAAATGCTAAAGCGTGCTTTAGGCGTAAGGGCGGGAAAGCACTAAAAAAGCGTGCACCAAAAACAAACGGCCCCGCAGGGCCGTTTGCTTCTAAAAGCGGTCGAGCGTGCTTTAGAGCGGCTGAATCGTCGAAGCTTGCTTGCCCTTGGGGCCTTGCTTGACTTCGAAGCTCACCTTCTGGTTTTCTTGTAGCGACTTGAAACCCTTCGACTGGATTTCAGAGAAGTGCGCAAACAGGTCTTCGCCGCCGTCATCCGGCGTGATGAAACCAAAACCCTTTGCATCGTTGAACCACTTCACGGTACCTGTTGCCATTTGACCCAATCCCATTGAGACGTATTACGTTGAAAATGCGCTTCGAAATTTCAAATAATATAATTTTTTACCATGCCATAAGCCGCAAGTCCAATAAGCGTTTTTGCTAAGGACTTGGACATAAGGGCGTAATAATTACCCCATTGAACCAATGGAATTGCACTGATCATAACAGTATGGGCAAAATGAATCTGACTTGCAGGCGAGCGCGGTTGATCCTGCTGCTCGACGAAAGGGCCTCGAGCGGGGCGATCATGAACGAATTGCGATGCGATTCGCGTTTCATTACCACATGGCAAACCCGTTTTGCCGGTGAGCGTCTGGCGGGCCTGTACGGCAGGCACCCGGGTCGTGTGCCACGCTGGGATTTGGCGCGGCTTGAAGCGCGAGTGCTCGACTACACGCTGCGGCGCAAACCGGCCGACGGCTCGACGCACTGGAGCAGCCGCAAGTTGGCCGCGCAGCTGG
>LELG01000247.1 GCA_001045575.1 Candidatus Burkholderia pumila | reverse complement strand
GATCCTTGCGCTCGCCGGTGCACGCCGTACAACACGCTTCTCTGGCTGATCCAGCCGCCGATACTGCGCACGATCTTGCCCGACAACTCGCCGCTGCCATCGTCCTTGATTTCGATGATCGCTTTCGGCTCACCCGAAGCATCGTCGATGGTTTGCCACATGCCCGCAGGTGTCGAAGTCGGTTGGGCAAACGCGCTTGCCGATGCCTTAGAAACAGAAACAGCGCGCCAAACGCCAGGCGCTGGCCGTAGAACCCTTCATCCTCGTCTCCCCGTTTGTTCTTAACGCAGGCCAGCTTGCAGCGTGGCGAAGGTGCGCTCACCCGTGCGATCGAAATGCAGCGGTGCCACCGACACCGCGCCCGCCGTCTCCCTATCCGGCGCGTTCTCACACGGCCCGCGCTGAAAGCGCAGCCAGTGATATTCGATGCCGCGCGGATCCACATTCGCCACCACGTCAGTGCCTTCAACGAGCCCCACGCCCTGGCGTGTCACGGTGAGCGGACCGGGGGCGGAGGCATCGACATCGAGGAAATTGACGTTGAGGCAGATGGTCGCGTCGTGCCCATCGAACGTTGTCGCGGTCGGAGAAAGCCTGGCGCAATGGACGGCAAGCCAAGCAGCAAGCTAGTCATCGCCGCGCCGACGGTGCCGGAGAACATCGTTTCGACACCGAGATTCGCGCCGCGATTGATGCCCGATAGCACGAGCGCAGGCGGCGCGTCTTTCATGATGTGGCGCGCGGGCCATCACGACGCAATCGCCGGGCGTGCCTTGCACGCCGAAACGCCATTCGCCCTGACGCGATACGCGCAGCGGCGAATGCAGGCTGATGGAATGCGAGGTCCCTCTCTGATCGTGCTTGGGCGCGATCACCCAGACTTCGTGCGCAAGTTCGGCGGCGACGGCAAACGCGGCTAAGCCGGGTTCGAAGCCGTCGTCATTGGTAAGCAGCACACTTTGAACGATGGGTTCAATGGCGGACATCGCGAATCACTCCTCGGTCGGTAATCGCTGGTGAAAGGATCGACCGATTATTACAGAGTTCGCGTAAGTCGCGTTATTTGGCTCCGAGACCGCGCAAGATCGCGTTGCCGTCTTCGGTCAGGCGCACTTTCGGTCCGCTTGCGTCCGGCGACACGATTTCCACATAGCCAGACTCTTGCAGCGATGCGACATCGGGCGTGGCCGCCATGACGTCGATCGGCGCGTGCATTCAGCAAAAGCAGCGTAGCGATGTGATGGCTGAGAAGCCGTTTGATTGCCAGACGAAGTTTCATGGGTAAGCCTCTGATTACATGACGATGCGCGGTGTCCTCGCTGAACGGTTCCGCTTTGATGTCGATGGAGTGCGAAGCAAATTATCGGCCAAGTCTTAGGCGAAACTTAAAAGTCATCGTGTGCTGGAAGCGCAGTTGTTACGCGGGATGTCGGCAACCTGAAGGCGTGGCGGAAATCGATTTAAGGCACATTGCCGAGAGTATTTCGCCAGTTTATTACTGGCTTTTGTAAGAAATATTTAACTATAATATCTCTATTTTTTCTTTTATTTGAGGTATTGTTTGACGAACTAAGCCATTTAGAAAAATAAACATGCATCCGTCCTTTCTCGATTCACCACCTTGTTCCATCGATTGCCTTGAATGCCGGCTGCTCATCGTCAGTTGGTGAGCGTGCCAACATGGATCCGGAATTCGCCAGATTCTATCAGCAAGAACAGCAATACATCACAGCCGCAATGACGAGCGATTTCGCGGCGCATCATCTGAAAGTTGCCGACAGATTCGGCATGCTCGACCAGACGAGCGAAATTGCCGATCCCTTCGTGCAGCGCCTGCTACAAAGCTTCTCTGCCACCGCCACGCTTTCAGATGCGCATTGAGCGTATGGCCGATTCTGTGCCACAGCGCTTGCTTCAATGCGTCCATCTTTAACGTCACGCCGCTGCCTAGTTCTATCCGGGTTACAAGACCGGCCAAGGAATGGAGGGTCAGCGGCTGCCGCGCGGTACGCAACTCACCGCGCCCACCTCGGAGCAGATCAGCACGGCCTGTGTGTTCCGCACCAGTCAGGATGTGATGGTCTATCCACTGGAAATATCGCTCGCGTTTGCCAGCGGTATCCCGCCGGACATTCCTCGCCTGTATCGGTTCGTATTCGGTGATGCTCAAGTGCGCGCCGCCTTACGTTTGCGCATCCGCACGGCCAACGGATTGCCTATTCATGCCTTGCGAGGACTCGACCGCTTGCCCGTTTATCTAAGAGGCGAGCCAGCACTCGCCTCACGTCTGTTCGAGTTGATCAAGTTCAAGTAATAGCAAGGATCAGAGATCAGTTGTCGTTGTCTTCTTCAAAGACCACTTTGGTATGCCGATCAAAAATCTACAGATTGAGATTAGGGGAATTGAGGAGCAGGCTCGCCATGTTTGGCATGACGACCGCCGCGACTGCGTGCATTTTCGGATGCACGGCAAGCACGTCCTCGATCTCGTTGTTACGGTCGATGAGGCGAATGAAGCCGCGCGCATCCATCACGCCGATATCGCCGGTTGCAAACCAGCCGTCGCGGTCGATGGCTTTCGCCGTGTCTTCCAGGCAGTTCCAGTAGCCTTTCATCACTTGCGGGCCTTGCACGCAGAGTTCGCCGGGTTCGTCGATGCCCGCCCACGTGCCGTCATCGCGCTTGAGGCGAACGAGCGTCGATGGCACCGGCACCGATACTGCCATCGAACAATACCTCGCCATTAAGTTGCAAAGGACTCGCGCACACGAGCGGTGCGCATTCCGTCAGCCCATAGCCTTCGATGATGCCGCGCCCCGTCACCGCCTTGAAGCGTTCCGCAACGGCGCGCTGCGTCGCCATGCTGCCTGCCATTGCAAGCTTGAACTTCGAGAAGTCGCGCTGACGGAATGCGTCGTGATCGAGCCGGGCGCTGTAGAGCGTGTTGAGCGTGGTGATCACCGTGAACGATTCACCATGCAGCGTGCGCAACAACGCGCGGATATCGCGCGGATTGACGATCAGCACGTTGCGCGCGCCGATGCCCAGAAACACGAGCGCATTCACTGTCAGCGAATAGATGTTATAGAGCGGCAGCGGCGGAGGAGTGCGTCGCAAGCTTCATTATGACCTGCGAATGAGCGTAGGCGGAGAACGCTTTTCCGCCGTACTCCTTCGGAATGGTCATGCCGAGAAAGCATTTCTCCTTGATGTGCGCTCACGCTTCAGGCGAGAGGTCTTGCCAGATGGAAGTCGTGTCCCAGTCGTTCGAGAGTTTGCAGAGATGCGTGCATTCGTTATCGATAAAGCTTTGTTCTTCTTGCGTGAGCCGCGTTGCTTTGTGCGCGAGCAGCGTGTCCCAGCTCGGGCGGCTGGAGAAGAGTTCGGCGTCCCCCCAGACCGTGCCGGCTTCGATGACATCGCGTTCGGTGGAGACATCTCGGGCAGGATCTTCCGGAAAAGGTTGAGGATGCAATGAGAGACGAGGGCGCGGCGTAGAGGCTTGATCGTGAGCGCTAGCGCGGGTAAAACGAAAACGATGGCGAGGATTGTTGCGGCGACAGTGCTCGTTATGCCAGCGACCGGACCGATTGCCACCGCCACCCAGATCGCCAGTCCCGCAAGCCAAGCGTACGCCGCGGCGCTTGTAGAAAAGTCAGCGCGCCAGCGAGAAGGAGGAAAGCGATGAGGTAGACGGCGAGCATCACGGGACTCCGGCAGCGGTGATGCCTTTATCGGAGCACAGTACAGTACGTGCCGCCGGACGCGATGCGGCCCTCTAAGCCATGTGGAACGATCAGGCTCGCGCCGCGACTTCCTCCGCCGACTGCATCATATCAATCCCTCTCCGTTCCCGGCTGAAGAAGATCAACGCGGCAATCACGACCGCGACGACACCCGCGACGATGGCCATTGCCATGCCGTAGTTATCGTTGTAAGCCGTCGCCACGCCCGCCTGCAAAGTCGCATTCACTGCCGCAAGCAAATTCCCTAGTTGATAAACCAGGCCCGGGAACGTCGCGCGAATCTCATCCGGCGAAATCTCGTTCAGATGCACCGGAATCACACCCCACGCGCCTTGAACCGATATCTGCATCAGAAACGCGCCGATGGCCAGCATGACCGGCGTAGCCGAGAAAGCCCACAAATACAGCACCACCAACGCGATCAACGCAGCGATGAAAATCGCAAGGCGACGCCCGATCTTCTCCGACAGCGACCCGAAAAACAGTCCGCCTACGATCGCGCCGATATTCAGCACGATGGTGATCATCGACACCGTATGCGGTTCGAAATGATGCTGCTCGCGCAGGAACGTCGGATAGAGATCCTGCGTGCTGTGCGAGAAGAAGTTGAATGCGGTCATCAGCACGATGGCGTACAGCGACAGCGTCCAATTCTGTTTGAGCGTCGCAAGGAGACTTGGACGCGGACGCTTTTCCATCGCGCGCCAGGCCGGTGATTCGGGGACGTGCGCGCGCGCATACAATACGAGCAAGGCGGGCAACACGCCAACGAAGAACATCCCGCGCCAGCCGACATACTGATACAACACGCCAAACACGATCGACGCCAGCAGATAGCCGCTCGGATAACCGGCCTGCAGCAAGCCGGACACGAAACCGCGTGCTTTGGGCGGCACGGTTTCCATCGTCAACGCGGAGCCGACGCCCCATTCGCCGCCCATCGCAATGCCGAACAATGCGCGCAGGATCAGCAATGTCGTCAGGTTAGGCGATAAACCGGACAGCAATTCGAACAGCGAATAGATTGCAATGTTGATCATGAGCGTCGGCCTGCGGCCGAATTTGTCGGCGAGCCGGCCGAAGATCAGCGCGCCGACGGGACGCATCGCCAGCGTGAGGGTAATGGCAAGCGCGACTTGCGGGATTTTCGTGTTGAACTCGACGGCGATATCTTTAAGAATGAAAACCATCAAAAAGAAATCGAATGCGTCGAGTGTCCAGCCGAGATAAGCGGCAATCGTGACGTTTCTTTGCTCTCGCGTCCAATTCATCGCCAGGTCTCCGTTTGGTTGATTGATTGATTGGCGTGTGTTCGCAGCGTCTTGCGCTAAGCGGCGTAGCAATAAAGAAACCCGCCGCGGCTGTGTAGGCGCACCTTCGACGGCAAGTGTGAATGAGTGTACGCCGCGAGTTAAACAGGCGCAGAAACGGAACGGAGCGATTGCGCGACGCGATAATACAAAATTAATTCAATTAACGATTAATTGAATGATATTGAAAGTATAAAAGAGGGGAAATGAAAAGAAGAAAACAAAAATCCCACGTAATTGTGCACTGCACCCCAGAGGTTGGAGATTGATCCAACCTTTGGGGTGTTTTCCATGGCGAAGTACACAGAGCAGTTCAAGCTGGCAGTTGTAGAGGAGTAGGAGTCGGGGGAGTGGGATCTCGGAGCGTGGC
>LELG01000246.1 GCA_001045575.1 Candidatus Burkholderia pumila | reverse complement strand
CCGGTCTTCCCCCTTTGGATAATGCGGCTCGATCAGCTCAATCAACCGCGACCACGGCGCCACTTGTCTCATCTGCTCCCCAAAATCCCGCTTGCGCGTGCGCTTGGTTGACAGGTTCAAGCCGAGATAAAGTTGCGTCATTGCGATGCTTCTAGGTCGTAGCTAATATAATAGTATTTATTTCTATGCGACATTACGCGCCGCCGCAGTAGTTACGTTACGGTCTGTACGGTGTTGGTGTCGAGCTGGTCGCCCTTGATGACTTTTACGCCGTGCTCGCGCTAATCTTTGGAATGGTCGTCGCTCGTAACGATTTTATCGTCTGCGGATAAAAAATCCGTTGCCGGTCACCAACGACCCAATGCAACGGACTTTCGATACTACACGCTTTACACGCTCGTTATTTCGCTTTGGAGTTGATGATCGCCTCCGACACGTTGTTCGGCGTCTCGGCGTAGTGCTTGAACTCCATCGTGTAAGTCTCGCGGCCTTGCGTCAACGAACGAAAGGACGTGTAGTAGCCGAACATCTTCGCCAGCGGCACTTCCGCACGCACGATCTGCCGCCGCCCCCAATATTCTCCATGCCCTGCACGATGCCGCGCCGGCTCGACAGATCGCCCATTACGTTGCCCATGAATTCCTTGGGCGTTTCCACTTCGACGGCCATCGTCAGTTCGAGCAGTACGGGTCTGGCTTTGCGCATCACTTCCTTCAGGCCGACTGCCGCCGCAATATCGCCCGCGCGCACTTCCTTGATTTCCTTGCGCTCGTTCGCGTGCATTTGCAGAATCCGGCCCAGGCGCTCTTTCTTGTCCTTGACCGGGTTGAAGACCGTATCGCCCGAATACACGCGGAAGAAGATCAGCTGGCCGACAAACGGGTCCGTCATGATCTTGAAGGCGAGCGCGGAGAACGGCTCGTCGGTCGCTCGGATGACGTTCGGCTTCCTTGTCGTCTTCGGTTTGGCCGAGAATCGTGGGCAAATCGATGGGCGAGGGCAGATAGATAGTCGATGACGGCGTCCAGCATCGCCTGCACGCCCTTGTTCTTGAACGCGCTGTCGCAGAAGAGCATCGGCACGATTTCATTGGCGATAGTGCGCTTTCTTAAAGCCGTCTTGATCTCGTCTTCCGTCAGGCTGTTGTGATCTTCGAGATACTTTTTCGAGCAATTCTTCGCTGGCTTCGGCAACGGCTTCGACCATCTTTTCGCGCCACTCGTGCGCGATGTCCTTCAGGTTTTCGGGAATCTCTTCGTAAGTGAACTTGATGCCTGGGGCTCTCATCATCACAGACGATGGCCTTCATCTTGACAAGATCCACTACGACGTCCTGAAAATGCTCTTCCGTGCCGATGGGCATCTGAATGGGCACACGCCTTTCAGACGCTCGCCGATCTGCGCTGCACGCGGAAAAATCCGCGCCCAACGCGGTCCATCTTGTTGACGAACGTAATGCGGCGGCACCTTGTACTTGTTCGCCTGACGCCACACGGTTTCGGACTGCGGCTGCACGCCGCCGACCGAGTCATAGACCATGCACGCGCCATCGAGCATTCGACTTCGATGGTGAAGTTCACGTGCCCTGGTTTATCGATGATGTTGATGCGATGTTCCGGATAATTCCCCGCCATGCCTTTCCAGAAGGCGGTCGTGGTGGCAGAGGTGATCGTGATGCCGCGTTCCTGCTCCTGCTCCATTCCAGTCCATTATGGCCGCGCCGTCGTGCACTTCGCCAACCTTGTGCGTCACGCCGGTGTAGAAGAGGATGCGCTCGGTAGTTGTCGTTTTGCCGGCATCGATGTGAGCGCTGATTCCGATGTTTCGATAGCGCTTGATAGGAGTTTTGCGGGGCACGTGAATCTCCTGTGGATAAATTGACCGGAGCGGCGCTGCAAAGCCCGTTCCAGCCCATGCGAATCTTTTTAGGATGCGCGGCGGCAGGCTTTTTGCATGACTGGCGTCCGGGTTCGGTTTGCATTTCGCAGAGGCGAAAAACCCGGCGTGCCTTGATGGCCGACGCCGGTTTTATGTTTTTGCGCGGGGTGCGCTTAGTACTGCGCCTGCGGCAAGCCCTTGAGCTTCATGCCCGGCTTGATGCCCTTCGCCGCGAACCAGCCCTTCGGCATTTCCAGCGCGTAGACGCCGTTGTTGCGCGGGCAGTGGTTGTTCTCGGTTTCGACTTCCATCTCGTCGATGTCGGTGATCGTGCCATCGCCGCGAATGAACGCGATCGACAGCGGGATCAGCGTGTTCTTCATCCAGAAGCAGTGCACGGCGTTCTCCTGAAACACGAACAGCATGCCTTCGTTCGGCGCAAGCTGCGAGCGATACATCAGGCCTTGCTCGCGGTCGGGATCGTTGGCGGCGACGGCTGCGTCGATCACATACATGCCGGCGGTCAGCTTCACACGCGGGAAATCGGCGGGCTTCTTCGCACCGGGCGGCATGGTCTGCGCGTGAGCGAGCGGCAGAGCGGCCATGGGCAGCGCCAGCGCGAGGATCAACGGCGCGCGCAACGCACGTTTGATGCCGAGACTTTTAATGGACGACGAAACACGCGAAAGCAGATTCATCACGTAGCTCCCTTGGAAGACAAAGAAAATGCGCCGCACGAACGGCTGAGTCCCGCGCATGTTACTCGAAGCGCGCTTACGGGACAAAAGCACAAAACAAAAGGGCAGATGCCTTGCGGCCATCTGCCCTTTGAACGCCGTAAATACGGCAGTATCGCTCGTTCTTGACTTCGCACCGCTTCTTACAAATAAATTACTGATCTGCCGAAGCGGCTTCCGGTGCCGAAGCAGCAGTCTTCTTCGACGACTTGTGCGACAACTTCTTGTGCGACGACTTGTGAGCCGACGAAGCAGCAGCTGGTGCTGAAGCTTCTTGTGAGAAAGCAGCCGTTGCGAACAGGCCAGCGACGAGAGCAGCGATCAATTTATTCATCTTGTGAATCCTCAGCTTGAGTTATTAACTTAACCAAACGACCCGGTCATTGAGTCATGTCGGTAAACGAGCCATCCACCTTTCCGGTTGACAGTGAGTCGAACAATACAAATCGGTGCAACTGTGAACGTCTGATGCCTTTCAGAAAGCCTGGAGCACATAGGCAAACCAAAGGATTTCATTCATTAATGCCGGACGGCTGATTGCTCGACATTGCCTTCATGACAAGGTGTTTAATCGATGTCAATGAACCTGCCTATTTTTTTCATCGATGAATGCGATTCAACGAAGCGCGCCTTGCCACGGTGAATGTGCAGGTACATCGATGCATTTGCCTGGCGCGATGCCGAGCGCGCCGACGGCTATGCGCACGAGTCTTAGCGTCGGATGGCCAACGGCAACCGTCAGCCGTCATGCGACGCACCTGCTGGTTCTTGCCTTCGGTGATGGCGAGTTCGATCCACGTCGCCGGTATCGCCGCGCAATAGCGGATGGGCGGAGTGCGCCGCCACAGCGCATCGCTATATTCTTGCGCGACGAATGCCGTCCTGCATGGGCGCGTCACGTAGTCGCCAAGATCGACGTTTTTCGCCAGACGCGCGAGCGCGGCATCGTCGGGCGCGCATTCGATTTGCGCCTAATAGCGCTTCACGAGCTTGTGGCGCGGCTTCGCAATGCGCGCCTGAAGCACGCCCTCGTCCGTGAGCAGGAGCAGGCCTTCGCTGTCCGCATCGAGCCAGCCGGCGGGATAGACGTCCGGTGTCTTCACCCAGTTGCCCAGCGACGGACGCGTCTCGTGCGCGGAGAACTGGCAGCTCGTGCCGAAGGGTTTGTTGAGGGCGATGAGAGGCATCGAAAAGATAATCAGGCAAAGCAGAAAGAGCGTACGGAATCTTAATGCATAATCATTCATCGCGCATCCTCTTATCTCTTATTTATAAGAGCGCCTGTCGATTCGCCCGCTGTCACGCGGGCATGGTTAGAATGAGATGCGTCGCTTTTTGCAGCGCGCCGCATCTTCTTTATTCAGCCAGCTTCCCGACAAGCCCGCCATTCCTGGAGTAGACCATGCCGTATCAGCACATCAAGGTTCCGACTGACGGTAACAAAATCACCGCCAGCGCGGATTTCTCGCTCAACGTATCGGACCGGCCGATCATCCCATATATCGAAGGCGATGGCGTGGGCATAGACGTCACCCCGGTGATGATGAAGGTCATCGATGCGGCGGCCGAGAAGGCCTACGGCGGCAAGCGCAAAATTCAGTGGATGGAAATCTACGTCGGCGAAAAGGCGACGCGCGTCTACGGCCCGGACGTCTGGCTGCCCGACGAAACGCTCGAAGTGGTGAAGGAATACCTCGTTTCCATCAAAGGCCCGCTGACGACGCTGGTCGGCGGCGGCATTCGATTGCTGAACGTGGCGCTGTGCCAGCAGCTCGATCTTTATGTTTGCCTGCGGCCCGTGCAGTATTTCAAGGGCGTTCCTTCGCCGCTGCGCGAGCCGGACAATGTCAACATGGTGATCTTCCGCGAGAATTCTGAAGACATTTATGCGGGCATCGAATGGCCGGCGGGTTCGGCGGAAGCGAAGAAGGTCATCGCGTTCCTGCGCGATGAAATAGGCATCAAGAAGATCCGCTTTCCGGAAACGTCGGCGCTAAGCGTTAAGCTGGTATCGCGCGAAGGCACGGAGCGTCTGGTGCGCAAGGCCATTCTCAATACGCGCTGAATCATGACCGCCGCACCGTCACGCTCGTGCACAAGGGCAATATCATGAAGTACACGGAAGGCGCGTTCCGTGACTACGGCTATGCGCTCGCGCAAAAGGAATTCGGCGCAGAACTGATCGACGGTGGCCCGTGGATGCGCGTCAAGAATCCGAAGGGCGGCGATGTCATCGTGAAAGACGTGATCGCGGATGCGTTTCTTCAGCAGATTCTCCTGCGTCCGGCTGAATACGATGTGATCGCCACGCTGAATCTGAACGGCGACTACATCTCGGATGCGCTGGCGGCGCAAGTGGGTGGGATTGGCATTGCGCCGGGCGCGAACATGTCGGACTCCGTGGCCACCGCGCCGAAATATGCGAGCAAGGATTAGAATCCCGGCTCGTCCATTCTCTCCGCCGAAATGATGCTGCGGCATATCGGCTGGACGGAAGCGGCGGATCGCATCATCGATTCGATGGAGCAATCTGTTTTGTCGAAGCGCGTCACTTACGATTTCGCGCGTTTGATGGAAGGCGCGACGCAGGTTTCGTGTTCCGGCTTCGGCGAAGTGATGATCGAGAATATATGATGGTTCGCCGCAAGCGTTGAAAATAAAACCCCGGATTCTTTAGTGAGTCGCGGGGTTGTTATTCGGGTTTCGAAACGCCATATGACGGCGGATTTAACCGGTCGTCGCAACATTGGATTGTTGAACAGATTTAGATATTCGTTCAAGGCTTGTCTTCCAATCAAGCGTTTTCCGGGGCCTGGAATTCAGTGCATTGGCAACGGCCTGGATCTCTTGAGCGCTCCACCGGGACAGGTCTGTACCTTTTGGA
>LELG01000245.1 GCA_001045575.1 Candidatus Burkholderia pumila | reverse complement strand
CCAAAATCCCGCTTGCGCGTGCGCTTGGTTGACAGGTTCAAGCCGAGATAAAGTTGCGTCATTGCGATACTTCTAGGTCGTAGCTAATATCAGAGCATTCCTAAGCGACATTACGCGCAGTAGTTACAAAGAGTGTCCTTAACACGCACCGCGCAAGCGACACACCTCATCCGTTCGGCTATCCGGGCGCGGATGACGCATACTTGCCGCCCCGCGCATTCCCGCTGCATATAGGCTGCGACCGCGCCGTTAATCATTTTGTTGCACTTGTTTGCTAGACAAATCTCTATAGGACGAGTGCGATATTCTCTTATGGGTTTCCACCGGGTTTCGCCCGCTTCAGGCCACTTCAGGACCCTCGATGCCCCTGCAATTCTTCCGCGTGCGCGCTTTGCGCGCCTCGTCACGTTTTTCGTCTTGTGCGGCGACGGTGGCAGCCGCCGCACTGGTCGCCGGCTGCGCCATTCCGAAGCATCCCGACACGGTTGCGCCGTTCACGGATATCCGTACAATCCCGCCGCCACGCAATTGCTCGACGACACGCAATGGGAACTTACGCGCTGGACGGATGCGAATGGCCGCTCGCGCGCCGTTCCGTATCAGGGCGAAGGCGCCGTAGCCGCTGACGCTCGACTTCTCCACTGAAAGCGGACGCCGCCGCGCGAGCGGCTTTTCGGGCTGCAATCGCTTCACCGGCACGTACGACCTGAAGGACAGCAAGCTCACGTTCGGGCCGCTTGCCGGAACGCGCATGGCGTGCAACGCTGGAACAAGCGGCGGGTTGCGGGCGCGGCGCTGGAGCAACCTTATCTCGACGGTCTCGCGCATGCGGCGAAGAGCGGCGTGCTGATGAACCCGCCGCAAGCGCTCGAACTGACGCTCGACAACGGTCAGACCCTGACCTTTGCCCGGCGCGCGAAGTAAGTGGAACAAGTGTTGCGTGCTCGCGCCTTGCACGTTGGCGTCATGCGCGAGCCGTTAAACTGCGGAATCGATTCAAACCGTCTGCATGGTTGGCGTGATGAGCCTCGCCATGCGACGTCATCGGCTTCACCCAAACTGGTTCTTTCTCAAGCATGCACATGGTAGTTATCGGCTGGTTCGGTGCATCAGTTGCCTGGTTCCTTGCGCTTCTCTGGCGCATCGTCAAGTCGATGTTGCCCGGCGGCGATGGCCTGCGCGGTCCCGGCACCATCCGCGCTGTGGTTCGGCTTTCTCTGCGTGTTGGCTGTCGAGCGTGACGCTCGAAGGTGCACTCCTCGCCGCGTTCGAAGCGCAGGCGGAGATCAATCGCTGCGGGCGTGCGCTGGCGGGTGCGTTGTCGTGTCGCTCGCGCATCCTGCGGGCGCAATCGGCATTGCCGCGCTGATGCTGGCCATCGCCGCGCCGTGGCTCGTCGAGTTTAACTGGCGCTCGGTGCTCGCCTGGGCCGACGATGCCTTCGGTTTCGGCCTGCCGCAAAGCTGGATCACGCCGCCCGAGCCGAAGGAGCGCGAGCCGCGTCCGAAGAACGAAGCGCGCCGTGCGCTGAGCGACAAGTCGGGCTGGTGGCGCGAGCGCCGGGTGCGCGAAAAGCAATCGGGCGATACGCCGTCGTGTGGCATCGGCGAGCGCTTCGAGGGCGCATCGTCCCGCATTCCCGCCGATGAACCCACGCTCGGTTTGCCGACCGGCAACAAGTCGGGCCGCTATCAACGTCTGACTGACTGCCTGGAAGCCGCCATCGGCTAACACGGTGAAGAGCGGCACGCGGAACCGGAGCGACCGTTGCGGCCGCGGCTCAACACGCGGCGCGCGCCGCCGCAACGGTCGCTCCGGTTCCGCGTGCCGCGATGATCGAACCTCCTTCCGCTGCGTCTCAATCTGCGAGTGTGACTCGCCCCGCGAGCGTTTCGTGCCCCGCGACGGCCACCATTAGCGTCAGCCCTGGGGCGCGCCGCACCATGCCGCCGAAGCAGCCCGTCAGCACCACCGCGCATGATTTCACGTCGGCGGTGTTGTTCGCACCCGCGTTCTTGCGGGCGCCCGCGCCCACGACCGCGCCGCCGCCCGAGTCCGTGCAGGCCACGCTGCGGTCCATCGAGGAAAAGACGGCGCTTTGGACTTCGCTCGCGGGCGCGAGTCTGGCGCGTAGTCATGAGGCTTCGGTGAATCCGTCGAACGTGGCGGTGGAGGAAACGGCGGTCGTGGCTGAATACGTCCTCGCCTGCCGTCGTCGCGGTGCCGAAGACGCCGGTGAAGGTTCACACCACATGCATCGCCGGCCGTAGCTGAGGTGGCTGATGTCGTGACAGCGCCCTCCTCTGCTTTCGTCACGCCCGATATGATGCTGGCGGACGTTCGTGCGGAGGCGTCGCCGGTCGCAAAAGCGCAAGCGGAAGCTGCCACGCCGGTCACGGCCGATCTTTCGCCGATTGAGCCGGACGTCACGCGCGTATTCGCTTCGCCGGAAGCGCCAACCGTCGCGCTCACCGAAACGCTGGCGATCGAGCCGAAGGTTTCCGCCGCAGTCCATGCGGACGAGCCGGTCGTAGCGCACATGTCGTTTTGGCATCCGAAGAACCCGAGCCGTTCGGTCTGCATGCGCCGTTCCTGCCGGATCTGCCGGAACCCGCATGGCGCGTCGAGGAACCGCCGCTCGATCCGCCGCTACCTTCGTTTACCGAACTGCGACCCGCGATCGAACCGGTCAACATGCCGGAGCACGAACAGGAAGAACCGCAAGTTATCGAAGAGGAAGAAGATGACGAACCGGCCTCATCGAATGTCGTGCGCTTCCCGGTCGTGACCGCAGCGAACCCCGTCGTGATGCATCGGCCATCGAATTACCGACGCTCGATCTGCTCGAACCGGCATCCGACGAAGTCGCCGAACTCGTCTCCGAAGAAAGCCTCAACGAAACCGGTGCGTTGATCGAACAGCGTCTGCAAGAGTTCAAGGTGCCGGTGACCGTGGTCGGCGCATCCGCAGGGCCGGTCATCACGCGTTTCGAAGTCGAGCCCGCGCTCGGCGTGCGCGGCAGTCGGATCGTTGGCCTGATAAAGGATTTGTCGCGCGGTCTCGGCCTCACGTCTATTCGCGTCGTCGAAACGATCCCCGGCAAGACCTGCATGGGCCTTGAACTGCCGAATGCGAAACGTCAGATGATCCGCCTGTCGGAGATTCTCGAAGCCGATGTCTATCGCTCGTCGAAAACGAATCTGACCATTGCGATGGGCAAGGACATCATCGGTAACCCCGGCCGTGACCGATCTCGCCAGGGCGCCGCGCATGCTCGTCGCGGGCACGACGGGTTCGGGCAAGTCCGTCGCCATCAACGCGATGATTCTGTCGCTGCTCTACAAGGCGAAGCCCGAAGACGTGCGCCCATCATGATCGCCCCCGAAGATGCTGGAACTGTCGGTCTACAAAGGCATTCCGCATATGCTCGCGCCGGTCGTGACCGATATGAAGCTCGCATCGAACGCGCGCTGAACTGGTGTGTGGGCGGGATGGAGAAGCGCTATCGGCTGATGTCGGCAGTCGGTGTGCGCAATCTGCAAGATTTCAATCAGAAGGTGGGCGCGACCGAAGCCGCCGGCAAGAAACTGACAAACCCGTTCTCGCTGACGCCCGACGCACCCGAGCCGCTGTCCACGTTGCCTATGATCGTCGTCGTGATCGACGAGCTGGCGGATCTGATGATGGTCGCCGGCATCCACTTGATTCTGGCGACGCAGCGCCCTTCCGTCGATGTCATCACTGGCCTGATCAAGGCGAACATTCCGACGCGCGTGGCGTTCCAGGTGTCGTCGAAGATCGATTCGCGCACGATTCTCGATCAGATATGGGTGCGGAATCGCCGCTCGGCGCGGCGACATGTTGTTCCTGCCGCCGGGCACCGGCTATCCGCAGCGTGTGTATGGCGCGTTCGTCACGGATGACGAAGTACATGCGGTAGTCGAGTATCTGAAGCAGTTCGACTAGCCGGAGTACGAGGAAGGCATTCTGTCGGGATCGGCCTCCGAAGGCGCATCGCAAGACCTGTTCGGCGACGCGCCCGACACCGAAACCGATCCGCTCTACGACGAAGCCGTCGCGTTCGTGCTGCGCACGCGGCGGGCGTCGATTTCGTCGGTGCAGCGGCAAGTTGCGCATCGGTTATAACCGCGCAGCGCGCCTCGTCGAGCCGATGGAAACCGCAGGCCTCGTCTCGCCGACGGGCAGCAACGGCAACCGCGAAGTGTTCGCGCCTCCCGGCCTGGGCGGCGAATAACGCGGATTTACTAGAGCCGTAACTTTCGCAACAGGAAGATCGTGATGGCGGGATGCGCCGCCATCACGCCGACGACGACCCAGAACGACGCCGGATCCTTCGTCCCCGGCAAACCGGTGACGTTTATGCCGAAAATGCCCATCACGAGCGTCGCGGGCAACAACAACGCCGACATGATCGCCAGCCACAGGAGCTTGCGGTTGATGTCTTCCGACAGCGCCGCCGCAATCTCGTCCTGCAGGAGCTTCGCGCGTTCATACAGTCCTTCCAGCCCCGCGCCCAGACCGTTCAGCAACTGAATGGCCTGCACAAGCACTTCCATCGAGCGCGGTTCGGCCCATTCGAGCTTGCGCAGCACGAGTTGCGACAGCGCGTTACGTTCGGAATCGATTTCGACCAGCCGCCGCCGCACATCGCCTAGCACGGCGCGGCATTTCGTGTGGCTGTCTTCGAGCACGTTCTCTTCGACATCGTCCAGACAGTCGCCGATTTCGTCGATGAGGTCCGCGAACGTGTCGTTCAACGCGCGGATCAGGCCGGCGAAGAGATCGACAGTATCGCGATGGTGCCTTCGAGCACCCGCATGACGCAGCCGATCGGTCGATTGCAGCGGCCGCGCGCGCACCGTGATCATGCGGTTGCGGTCGACATAGAAACGCAGCGCGCCGGTCGCGGTGGCGTCCGATGTTTTCGCAACGAGTTCGAGGTCCGCGACCACGCTGTACATGTAGTTGGGACCTGTGTGGACGCGCGGGCGCTTGTCTTCGCCGTTGAGGAATTCGCGGGCGACATCCGGCATGGACGTGATGCCTTCGAGCCAGCCTTCCACCGTGTCGTCGTTGGCCGAGAGCAGCCACGTCGGACCTTCACCGACGATCGATTCGCGCGCTTCGTCCCACGACAGACGCAGCGCCTGCCCGTCCGCGAACCGGAACGCGGTGATGAAGCCCGGCGGCGCGGGTTCGTTACGACTGTTTTTTGCGCTGTATGTCGGAGCGGTTTCCAAATTGCTAACACCTTTCATAATATTCAGGATACCTTTCATTCGGTGCGACGCGAAAGGCCAATGAGCATCGCATCGTAATAGTTCATTGAACCAGATGCATTGCACCGGATGCGTCGAGTTGGATCGGAATATTTCCACTTCAGTGGGACAGCCTGCTTGTTGCCTTGACGGATGTAGCGCATGAGCTTCTTGTCGAGATCTTTGATGCTGTTGAATATCCCGCGCGTGATGACGTCGCGCTGGATGCGGGCAAACCCGTTCTCGACCTGATTGAGCCATGACGAATACGTG
>LELG01000244.1 GCA_001045575.1 Candidatus Burkholderia pumila | reverse complement strand
GCCGTTCACGTTGATCTTCGACTGATCCCAGCCTATTTGCTTGTGCACGGACAGCGCTTGCGCGGCAAAGGCTTCATTGATCTCCATCAGATCGAGATCGTTGACGCCCCAGCCTGCGCGTTCCAGACAGCGCTTCGAGGCCGGCACTGGGCCCATGCCCATAACTTCGGATCGACGCCCGCGTTGGCGTACGCCTTGATGCACGCAAGCGGCGTAAGGCTGAGCGCTTCCGCTTTCTTCGCCGACATCACGACGACAACCGCCGCGCCATCTTTGATGCCGGATGCATTCGCCGCCGTCACCGTGCCTTCTTTCGAGAACGCAGGCTTGAGACCCGGCAGCGCTTCCGCCGTTACGCCGTGACGCACGAACTCGTCCGTGTTGAAGAGCACAGGATCGCCCTTGCGCTGCGGGATCGAGACCGGGACGATTTCATCGTCGAAACGGCCGGACTTCTGTGCGGCTTCCGCCTTGTTTTGCGACAGCGCCGCGAACTTGTCCTGATCTTCGTGCGAAATGCCGAATTCACGTGCGCGTTTTCTACGGTCGTGCCCATATGGCAGTTGTTATAAACGTCCCACAGGCCATCGACGATCATCGAGTCGATGAGCTTGGCCGTCGCCCATGCGGAAACCATCGCCGCGAGCCCGGCATTCGATGCGGCGCGGCGCTCATGTTCTCCTGACCGCCTGCAATGACGATTTCCGCATCGCCGGCAATGATCGCGTTGGCGGCGAGCATCACGGCCTTGAGGCCCGAGCCGCACACCTTGTTGATGGTCATGCCCGGAACCATGTCCGGCAAACCCGCCTTGATGACCGACTGACGCGCCGAATTCTGTCCCGAACCCGCCGTCAGCACCTGACCCAAAATCACTTCGCTTACCTGATCCGGCTTCACGCCCGCGCGTTCGAGCACGCCCTTGATCACCGTCGCGCCGAGTTCCGGCGCTGCGATCTTCGTCAGCGAGCCGCCGAACTTGCCTACCGCCGTACGCGCGGCCGATACGATCACTACGTCAGTCATTTTGGTTTCCTTTGGCATCGTCCGCCGATGCCGTTTTCGATCAATGAATTTCGCATCTGCGGTTCACACGTTGCGCTGCATGACATAGCGCCGACGCCGGCTCGATCACCGGATAACGCCTGCGAACCCTGTGCCTTACCTGCGGCGACCTGCTCGCCCGCATTCTCCGCGAGCCACGCGGACCACGTCGACCACCAGCTTCCGGGATGCTCGGTCGCGGCGTCGAACCAGTCGTCGGCATCGGCCGGAAAATGGTCAACGCCTTCCATGATCCAGAAACTGCGCTTGTTTTTCGACGGCGGGTTGATCACCCTCACGATATGCCCCGACGTACCCAGCACAAATTTCTGCGGCCCGGAAAGAATCGGCGCGGATGCATATGCCGACTTCCACGGCACGATATGGTCTCCACACGAACCGTAGATGAATATCGGCAACGTAAGGCTCGTCAGATCGACGGACTCGCCGCAGACCGTAAGCGGCGCGTTCGGCTCCTTCAGCTTGTTTTCCATATACGTGTTGCGTAGATACCAGACGCACATCGAACCGGCAAATTGGTCGATTCGCTGTTCCAGAACAGCAGATCGAACGCTTGCGGCATGCGTCCTTTGAGATAGTTATCGACGACGTAGTTCCACACCAGATCGTTCGGGCGCAGATACGAGAACGCGTTCGCAAACTCGATGCCGCACATCAATCCCGGCGGCGTGCCATTCCTGCCGCCGATGGTCTGCTCGCGCATCTGCACGTGGGCTTCGTCACAAAGACGTCGAGCACGCCGGTGTCCGAGAAGTCGAGAATGGGCGTGAGCAGCGTCATGGAAGCCGCTGGGTCTTTGCCGCGCGCCTTCGCAACAGTCAGCGCCGCCAGAATGGTCCCACCGATGCAGAAGCCCAGCGTATTTGATCTGTTCCTTGCCGCTGATGTTCTTCGCCACGCCGGTCGATTCGAGCACGCCTTCCTGCACGTAATCGTCCCAGCTCTTGTGCGCGATGGACTGATTCGCATTGCGCCATGAGATGATGAAGACCTGCTGGCCCTGTTCGAGCGCATAACGCACGAGCGAGCCTTCCGGCGACGCGACGTTCTTGCCGATCATGAAGCGCGATTCGTCCGACTGCGAAATCTTGCCGCGCTGCATATCGCCGAGCAGGTTCATCATGCCTTGGCGTAAGCTTTCGCCCTTGCTTTCGATGAGCGTCTTCTGCGCATCCGGATTCAGCGCGAAGTAATTGCTCGGCGATGCCGCCCATTGCTGCACCGTGAAGCGAATGCGCTCGCGCGTTTTCGGATCGCTCTGCACGGCGTCCGCAAACTCTTGCAGATAACGCTCGTTCAGCAAATACCACGCTGCCGTGAAGGCATATGCAGGCGTACTTTGCCACATCGTATCCGCAAAACGGCGGTCCTTGATCGCCGATGGATCGATGTTCTGCGCGCTTCGCCTGCCGGAGCAATTCGGAAGCATCGCGCGAATAATCGCTTTGCAGTTGATGCAGCTTTTCCGGCGGAATGGCCGCGGTCGGGATTTTCGGCAAAGTGGGCAAGCCCTGCATGGCCGCGCCGAAGCCCGGTATGCTGCTCGCAAGCTTGCGAATTCCGCCATGCCGTTCATCTTCGAAAGATCGGGCATTTGCGGCATTGCGCCGAAATTCGCGAAGGGATTCGGCATGGCGCCGTTACCCACGAACGTGCTCGCATTCGCCTGAGGATTCATTGCTTTGGTGACTTTGGCCCGTTGCGCGGGATAGGCAACCGAGCGCCACGCATTGAGCCACTGATCGAACGCTTGCTGCATGCCGTTCTGACCGCCTGCCGTGCCAGCCTGACTGGCCACACTGGCCGTTTTGGCTGCCTGTTCGGCTGAGTGAGCCGATGAGCTTTCGGCGGTACGGGAGCGGGAAGATGACGAAGAGTTTTTGGAAGCCATACCCCCCATTGACCCGTGAGTCTCGCAAGACCGATTGTTGATGCAGGCATCGCCGGGCTTGTTTCATGCCAGCGCGCAAGTAGTGATGGTGCGCTCCATGCGCATGGCAAGAATGCCTTGCTACGTCGTGCCCGATTGATCCAACTCCAAAAACATTTTTGCTCCGTAGCGTCGGGCATGTCAATGCTTCGTCTCGATTTTGCTGCGGTGCAATATTTTTTTAATTATCGTTTTCCCCTATGCGAAATATTGCACTCCGGTGTTTTGTCAAGCGATTTGCGAAACGCCTGTGGCAAAGGCCGTAAAACTGGCTTTTATCCGTCACTTTTATCCGTCAATTAGTCAGCCAGATAAACGCGGCCATTCGTCCTGTCGTTTTGTTTCTTCGATATGAGTAAACGTGCTCTTTCCCGGTCACCGTGTAATGCGTGCTGCCATAAATACGCGATGCATCCACGCCGATGCTGTTCAAGCGCAAACGGCGAGCCTATAGATATCGGGTATCGGCGAGGTATTTGCCTTCTGTGCCGGCTCGCTTGAACGCGGCTCGTGCACTCGTTGACCGGCTTGTGCGGCAGACGCAAACGCATCGAGCACGTCCTGGCCGCCTTCGAATTTTTCCGGCCCGATTGCAGCGCCGAGGTACGCATTCAAGCGCGACGAAGACACGCCTGCGAGATTCGCCACACGCTCCCCGTCTTCTCGACGATCCCCGCTGCCAGGCCGCGCAGACCGTGTTCGGCTGATCGGTGACGCTGGCATCCGCGCGAGTCGTCGCAGTCTGGTCTTGCGTGCAGCGCGCGATGACTTCGCATGCATCCTCGACCTACGCGCTGTGGATCTGCGAGAGCCATGCGGCTTCCGGCAGGCCGGTTATCGCCAGCACGCGGCAGTGGTTTTCCGCGACGGCTTCGGGATCGTCGCCGGTCGAGAGGCCGAGATTCAGACCGTCCGCGCCGGGCGCGCCGCCATAGAATGCGCGGTGCTCACGCCCGCCTTCACGCGTCGTCACGAACGCCTTCACGCGCGGCGATACACGCCACTCCGGCCACAACAGATGCTTCGATTCCAGCGCGGCAGTCGTCATGCTTCGTCGTCCTCGTAATCGTCTTCGTTGCCTTCTTCGTAATCTTCCTCGTCCCAGTCTTCGTCGTCGCGGACTTCGTAGACTTCGGCGAAGTCGTCATCTTCATCGAATTCGATTTGTTCATCTTTACCGAAGCCGAGCGCTTCGGCAAGCGTCGCCAGATCTTCCGGCACGTCCGTGCGCCAGTGCACGTCCTTGCCCGTCGCCGGATGGATCAGCCCGAGCCGCCATGCATGCAGCGCCTGACGCGCGAAGTCGTTGGGCAGCGGCCGCACCGAGCGCTTGCCGCGCGCGTGCCCATACACCGGATCGCCGAGCAGCGGATGCTGGATATGCGCGCAATGCACGCGAATCTGATGCGTGCGGCCCGTTTCCAGATCGCAATGAATGGCGCTGACCGGCTGGCCATGCCAAGTGGTACGGTCGACGGTGCGGAAATGCGTGCGCGCGTGCTTGCCCGACGCCGTCTTCACGATGGCCATGCGCGTACGGTCGCGCACATCGCGGCCGATGGGCGCGTCGATGGTGGCGTCTTCCAGCATGTTGCCCCACACGAACGCGACGTAGCGGCGCTTCACCGTGCGCGCCTGCAACTGGCGCACAAGATCAGTCTGCGCTTCGAGCGTCCGCGCCACCACCATCAGCCCCGACGTTTCCTTATCCAGCCGATGCACGATGCCCGCGCGCGGCAGACCCGCCGCTGCATCGCCGTAACGATGCAAGAGACCGTTGAGCAGCGTGCCGCTCCAGTTGCCCGCCGCCGGATGCACGACCATGCCCGCGGGCTTGTTGATGACGACGAGAGTGTCGTCCTCGTAGACGATATCCAACGGCACCGGCTCCGGCATGAACGCCAGTTGTTCCGGCAGCAGATCCGGCGTAAGCGAGATGGTCGCGCCGAGCGGCACGGGCTGGCGCACTTTCGCGCGCGCGCCATCGACCAGCACGCGCCCTTCCTCGATCCAGCCCTGCATGCGGCTGCGCGAAAACTCCGGGAAGGATTTCGCCAGCACCTTGTCGAGACGATCGCCGGCAAGCTCATCCGGCACGAGCGCAATGCGCGGCGCGTCATCGCCGGGATTGGCGTGGGTCGCCGCTGCGTCGTCGCGCGATTCGCTTGGACTATAATCTTTGGGTTGCTCTTTGGTACGACGTGTACTTGAGCGGGTCATTTGAACGAGATTTACGGGGAAGCCCGCGTGAATCGGTGTAGTCAGCAGTTATAAAAACTGGCTTTCGATCTCGCGCAACACAACGCTTCAACGTTACGGGCCGCTAAACAGCACAGTAAGTGTGCGAAAGATGCAAGACACAGCTAGTGTTGTGAATATTAATTATTAGCTGCTTGTAGTGTAGTACTGTGCGGTGGACGGCATGTACTCAAAGAGGTGGCGAAGAGCGGAAGACCCAAGGCGGAACTCGTGTTGAGTGACTCGGAGCGCGAACAACTCAAGGCATTGACAATGCGTCGCAAGACAGCGCAGGCGTTGGCGTTGCGAGCGCGGATTGTGCTGGCGTGCGCGAAGGGCGTCGACAATAAG
>LELG01000243.1 GCA_001045575.1 Candidatus Burkholderia pumila | reverse complement strand
TCCTGCTGCTCGACGCAGGGGCCTCGAGCGGGGCGATCATGAACGAACTGCGACGCGATTTGCGTTTCATTACCACATGGCAAACCTGCTTCGCTACTGAGCGTCTGGCGGGTCTGTACGGCAGGCATCCAGGTCGTGTGCCACGCCGAGATTTGGCGCGGCTTGAGGCGCGAGTGCTCGACTACACGCTGCGGCGCAAACCGGCCGACGGCTCGACGCACTGGAGCAGCCGCAAGTTGGCCGCGCAGCTGGGCCGTGCCCTTCATGACGGTACCCGAGACCTCGACAAAAAGCTCATGCATTATATCCGCTAATACAACAAGCAGGCTGTCCCACTGAAGTGGAAGTATTTCGATCCAATTCGACGAATCCAGTGCAATTCATCTGGTTCAACCGACTAGTTGATCTCCCGCCCGAAGAACTGCTAGCCCGACTGCATGAAGGGAAGGTCTACCTGCCGCAACAAGCTGAACGCGCAGTCCGCAACTTTTTCCGCAAAGGCAATCTGATCGCGCTGCGCGAACTCGCCCTGAGAAGAACCGCCGACCGTGTCGATGCGCAGATGCGCAAATACCGCGCCGATCAGTCCATCCAGCGCATCTGGCGCGCGCGAACGGCTGATCGCGTGCGTCGGTCCCGGCCGGAAAGCGCGCCTTGCGGCGGCGCTGAAAGCGGACTGGCTCGCGGTCTATGTCGAAACGCCGCAATTGCAGCGCTTATCCGATGACCGCCGCAAACGCACGCTCGATGCCCTCGAACTCGCGTCCCGGCTTGGCGCGGAAACCATCACGCTCGATGGCGCGGATGCTGCCGCCACGCTTATCGATTACGCACGCATGCGCAATGGTCAAAGTTGGTCGCAGGTGCGTCGTCATCGCGTGGCTGGCGGCGCTTGCTGAAGTGTTCAGTGAGTGAGCGGATCATTGGCCAGGCATCGGCGGAGATCGATGTGACCGCTCGTGTCCGTCAACAAGCGCGAAGAAGAGGACAGGCCCATGCCGCTTTTCGGCGCCACGCATTCGCCGCCGCGCGCGTACGCGTACGCCATCGCTCTCGGCGGCGCGATCACGCTCGTCGCGCAAGCGCTGGCCGCGCAGCAGTTCTCGCTGACCAATCTCGTGATGCTGTATTTGCTCGGCGTGGTGTTCGCGGCGGTGCGGCTCAGGCGCGGGCCGGGCGTGTTGCTGTCATTTTTGTCTGTGGCCGCGTTCGATTACTTTTTCGTGCCCCCGTGTGGTCGCTGTCCGTGTCGGATACGCAATATCTGCTTATTTTCATCGTGATGCTGCTGACATCACTCACGATCAGCCATCTCACATCGAGTTTGCGCTGGCGCGCGCATCGCCGCGCAAAAGGAACGGCGCACCGGCGCGATGTATGCTGACAAAGGAACTCGCCGCCGCCCTGATGACGGAGCAGATCATCGAAATCGGCACGCGCCATGTCGCGGAAGTCTTCAACGTGAAGGTCGCCATGCTTTTGCCCGATGCCGCCGAAAAAGTGCGCCAGAAAGTCGAGGAGCCGAACGCGGACGTGACGCTGGAGGCATCGCGCATCGATCCGGAGATTGCGCAATGAGTCTATGACCAGCAAAAACAGGCAGGACGTGGCACCGAGATCTTGCCCGCCACGCACGCGCGGCGTGCTCGCGCTCGTCACGGACCGCGAAACGGAGTTCGCGGCGCCCGAGTAACGCCGCATGATAGAAACGTTCGCCGCGCAAATTGCGCTTGCGCTGGAGCTGGAACGCGTGCATTACGTCGAGATTGCGCAGGACGCGCTCGTGACCAATCTGCTTAACATAGCGCGGCTGCAGTCGGGCGCGATCCGTCTGAATTGCCAATGGTCGATGCTGGAGGAAACCATCGGTTCCGCGCTTGCCGTGTCGCGCCGGATACTCGAAGGCCGCGCGGTGCAGGTGAAGGTGCCGCCTTCCTTGCCGCTGCTGCAACTCGATGCCGTGCTGATGGAGCGCCTCTTCGCCAATCTGCTGGAAAACGCCGCGAAATAGACTAGACGCCGCGCCGACCGGCACAGCGATCCGTCTGAGCGCCATCGAAGAAGGCGAGGGCGAGGCGCGCGTCGTGCGAGTTTTTCATCGATGACGACGGTCCCGGCGTGCCGCCTTACGCGCAGGACCGCTTGTTCGACAAATTCGAGCTCGGGGAGAAGGAATCGGCGCTGCCGGGCATCGGACTGGGGCTGGCCGATTTGCCGTGCGATCGCCGAGGCGCACGGCGGGCAGCTCGGCGTGGTCAATCGAGAGGAAGGTGGCGCGCGCTCTTCTGGTTCACCTTGCCGACCAACGAACCGTCGCCTGCAAACGTGCCGCCGACCCGGACGATGAACCACCGCGCGGCATCTAAACATTTTAATATTGTAGAATGAACCTCCAGAACGAACTTCAACCGACGCTGACGGGCGAACACGTCGAATTGCGCCCGCTGCAAAGCGGCGATACGCAAGCCTTGCTCGATGCCGCCGCCGATGGGCGAACTCTGGAATCTGCGCGTGACGGTCGTGCCGGGCCCGCAGATGGCTGCGGTGGATAGCTACCGACACGGCGCTCGCCGGACGCGACGCGGGCATGGTGATGCCGTTCGTGATCGTCGACAGGACGAGCTGGCGCGCGGTCGGCAGCACGCGCTTCTGGGAGATCGATCGCGTCAATCGCAAGCAGGAGATCGGGCATACGTAGCTGGCTGCATCAGCGCCAGCGTACGGGCGTGAATCTCGAAGCGAAGATTCTGCTGCTCACGCATGCGTTCGAAACCATGCAGTGCGTGCGCGTGCAGTTTACGACCGACGAGCGGAACGAGAAGTCACGCGCGGCGATTCTCGGCATCGGCGCGAAACAGGAGGGGGGATCGTGCGGCACGAGCGCATCATGCCCGACGGATGCAAGCGCAATTCGGTGCGCTTTTCGATCATCGACGATGAATGGCCGAAGTGAAAGCGATGCCGGTCGGGAAACTCAACCGTCGAGCGTCATGCGGCCCTTCATCTGCGCCCTGACGTGATCGATGAAGTGCCGCGTGACCGCATGCTCGTGCGTCTTCGGTCACGCCACGCCGATGCGCCATTTCGCGGGCGCATCGCGCAGAGGCAGCACCCGGCATCGCGCAACAGATACTGCGCGCGCGAAGGCAGAAACGCCGCGCCCACGCCGCTCGCTACCGCAGCCAGCACGGACTGGATATCGTCGGCTTCCTGAATGACCGTTGGGCTTGAGTTCATGCTCGACGCACCATCGGTCGATCTGCGCCGCCAGCCTCGGCCTGCGATGGCGCGCCAGCGCGATGAACCCCGGCTCGTTCAGCACGCTCAGATCCGCCGGCAGGCGCTTGTAGCGCGCATGCTCCGGCACGGCGAGCGCAAGCGATTCATCGATCACGCCGAAGCCCGACAGCGCCTCGTCCAGCGGCATACGCATGAAGCCAACATCGAGCTTGCCCGCGAGCAGGCGGCGCGTCTGTTCCTGCGACGATTAGTCGTGCAGCGTGATGCTCACATTCGAGTTCGCCTGCCTGAACTGCGCGATCAGCTTCGGCACATGCGTGAGCACCGACAGACACAAACCGACGCGCAGAAACCCGCGCGTGCCGCTGCTGGCTTCGCGGGCGCTGGCGAGCACGGCGTCGGCGTTGTGCACGAGCGCTCTTGCCCATCCGCGAAGAAATCTTCGCCGAGCGTAGTGAGTTCCACGCCGTGACGGCCACGCTCGAACAGTCGCGCGCCGAGCGTTTCTTCCAGCACGGCGATCTGTTTGCTGAGCGCGGGCTGGCGCAAATGCAGTGCGTCGGCGGCGCGGCCGAAATGGCGCATTTCCACAATGGTCAGAAAAGAACGAAGTAGCCAGAATTCCATGTTCGATTCTATTCGATAATCGAAACATTCATTTTACTGATCGATGCGTGAGCGCTTCAATGAAGGCTCTTTTGTGGAGCCGCGCCCGTGGATCATTCTTCGTTTCGCGTTGCAATTGCACTGGGAGCGATGACGCTTGCCGCGCGCCGGCCCGAGCTATATGCGCCACTTGCGAGGGAAGCGAGGGCTTTTGCGCCTGGCATCGAGCCGAAATACGTGGTGGCGCGCGGTGCGTTGCCGCTGAGTTTCGCAGTAGTCAGCAAAAGCAGAAGCAGAAGCGCAAGCGGCTGATTTTCGTCCGCATACAATGAGACGAAACCCAAGTCTGAGGTTTCGTTCATAGATCTCATCATTCGCCGCGCAGCGCTCGTCTCTTCTGATTCGCGTGAGCTTGTTGACATCGGCATGAAAGACGGGCGTGTCGCCATCGAGCCGAATCTGCAAGCCACCGCGCGTGAAGAAATCGACGCGAACGGTTCGCTCGTGACCGTGCCTTTCGTCGATGCCCACTTCCACATGGACGCGACGCTCTCGTACGGCCTGCCGCGCGTGAACATGTCCGGGACGCTGCTGGAAGGCATCGCGCTATGGGAGAACTGAAGCCCGAGCTGACGCAGGAAGCGCTCGTCGAACGCGCGATGCAATATTGCGACTGGGCCATCGCACGCGGTCTTCTGGCGATTCGCGTCTGCTCGCGGTCGAAGCGCTGCTCGAAGTGAAGCGCCGCGTGAAGCCATACATCGATTTGCAACTGGTCGCGTTTCCGCAGGACGGCGTGTTGTGCAGCGCCGGCGCGTTTTACAACCTGAAGCGTGCCGTCGAGATGGGCGTGGATGTGGTCGGCGGCATTCCGCCCTTCGAGCGCACGATGGTGGACGGCGCGGCATCGGTGAAACTGCTGTGTGCGTTCGCGGCGGAGAAGGGCCTGCGCGTCGACATGCATTGCGATGAATCCGAGGATCCGATGTCGCGTCACATCGAAACGCTGGCGGCCCAGACGCATCGGCTGGGCATGCATGGACGCGTGACCGGCTCGCATCTCACGTCGATGCATTCGATGGACAACTACTATGACAGCAAGCTCATCCCGCTGATGCGCGAGTCCGGCGTGAATGTGATTGCGAATCCGCTCATCAACATCACGCCGCAAGGCCGCAGCGATATGTATCCCAAACGGCACGGCATGACGCGCGTGCCCGAACTGATGGCAGCAGGCGGAAACGTCGCGTTTGGCCATGATTGCGTGATGGACCCATGGTACAGCTTAGGTTCGGGCGACATGCTGGAAGTCGCGCATATGGGCCTGCACGTCGCGCAAATGACCGGCGTCGATGCCATGCGTTTGTGTTTCGACGCGGTGACAGCGAACCCGGCGAAGATTACCGGGCTGGAAGGTTACGGCATGGAAGTGGGCTGCAACGCGGATTGCGTCGTGCTGGATGCACGTGATTCCGTGGAAGCGATTCGCCTGCGCGCGGCGCGCACGGCGGTCGTGAGAAGAGTGAAGGTGATCAGCCGCAGCCCGGCGATTCGCGCTTCGTTGTCGCTTGAAGGACGTCCGGCAGAAGTGGACTTCAGAATTAGGCGCTGATGCTGATAAAAAAACCGGCGCGATGGCCTGGGTTTTACCCACAAGTTACGGACCTGAATTAAAGATGCGGAACATGTAGGTGATTTCGTGCAAGACGAGGAAGCCTCGCCAGATGACCGTGGCGCCGGGTGGTGGATCATGAAGGCAATTC
>LELG01000242.1 GCA_001045575.1 Candidatus Burkholderia pumila | reverse complement strand
CTTGCCGTGCTGCTTCGCCAGCAATTCACGGTACAAACCCGGACGCTCGCGCAATTCCTGCGGCGAACCATCGTCGATGACTTTGCCCGCGCTCATCACGATGATGTGGTCGAAGTTCTGCAGCGTCGACAGGCGGTGCGCAATGGCGATCACCGTGCGGCCGACCATCAGCCGGTCGAGCGCCTGCTGAATTGCCTCTTCCGATGCCGAGTCGAGCGCCGACGTCGCTTCGTCTAGCAGCAGAATCGGCGCGTTCTTCAGAATCGCCCGCGCAATTGCGATGCGCTGACGCTGACCGCCCGACAGCTTCACGCCGCGATCGCCGACGATGGTATCGAAGCCTTCCGGCATTGCTTCGATGAAGTCCGTGCAGCGAGCCTCACGCGCGGCGGCGAGTACTTCCTCGCGGCTCGCATTCGGCCGTCCATACGCAATGTTCTCGAACACCGTGCGATGGAACAGCGAAATATCCTGCGGCACGAGCGCGATCGAATGACGCAGGCTGTCCTGCGTGATCGCGGCGATATCCTGGCCATCGACTTTGATGCTGCCTTTCTGCGTTTCGTAGAAGCGTTGCAGCAGCGCGAGCACGGTCGACTTGCCCGCGCCCGACTTGCCGATCAGCCCGACGCGCTGGCCTGGTTCGATGTGGATATGGAAGTTGTCGAGAATTGGCCGGCGGCGCGGGTAGGCGAACGTGACGCCTTCGAAATCGACGCGGCCGCCTTGCGGCACGAGTTCGGTAGCATCCGACCGGTCGGGCATGCCGTGGGGTTCTAGCAGCGTCTGAACCGCTTCCGCGAGACGCGCGACGTGCTGCGTCACATCGACCAGCGCGACGGCGAGGTCGCGCGTGCCGTGGAGAATGGTGAAGCCGAGCGAGCTGACCAGCACGATATCGCCCGATGTCGCCTGTCCCTTCGACCACAGCCACAGCGCCCAGCCGAGCAGACCCGCCGACAGGATCGCGGTGACGACCGCGTGGAGCAGACGCAGCTTTTCGAGGTACAGCAAGCTTTGCTGACGCGCGACCATTTCGGCCTTCACCGTCGAGCCGAAACGCTTCTGCTCGCGAAAGGTCATGCCGAACGCGCGCACCAGCGCCATGTTGCCGATGACATCGACCAGCTCGCCATCCACCGAAGCGGCCTTCGATGCAAAACTGTGATGCTGCGCCGACCCGCGTTTCGCCAGCCGATACAGCACGAACGCCAGCACCAGCGAGCAGGTCATCAGGCCCGCTGCCATCAGCGAATTTACGGACACGATCATTACGATCGCGCCGAGCACCGCGATGCACGGGGGCAACACGTTCCACGCCATCATGTTTTCGGACGTGTAGATCGCGTTCGATGTCGCCGTGATCCGGCTAGCGAGTATGCCAGGCTGCTTTTCGGAAAAGTACGTCGGCGAATGACCGGAGAGATAAGAGAAGAGATCCTTGCGCAGGTCGCCGGTTACGATCACGAACACATGCGCGCCGACCCAGCCGCCGACCCGCCACAGCAGGTTGTCGGCAGCGATCAGGCCAACCAGGATCATGAACGCGCCCCAGAGTGAGCCGGGATGGTCGCGTCCCTGGCCGAGCACGTCGATCAGATATTTGATCGCGTACTGCGAGGCGAGGGCGCATCCGACGGCGGTGAACACGCTGAAAAGAACGATGGCATGCGCAACTGGATGCCGGCGGATGTAACGCATCAAAAACGCAAGCGGTCGATGCGCATAGCTCGAAAGCTTCGCGTTGTGCGCGTTACGCTGGGAGACGGTGAATTGGTCCAATGGTCTTTTTCGTCGTAGAGCGGTTGAGCGTGTGTTGCGTCTTCGGGCCTGCGAGACGTCCGAGCAGCGAACATCCTGCGATGCTTCAACCGCGTTCCGGCGCGGATGACGTCAAACAAAGCGACGCGGCGCCGTCTCCATGCCTGAATTGTAGCCAGTAACATAGCGGGCCACGGCTTCATTCTCGCAAATGTTGTGCAATGCGATGTAACCGTCCGAACACAGAGTACACCAATAAGAAAAATGCCGTAACGCATGTCGCCCGCCGCGCATTCCTGCGCAGTGCTAGTCTGGGCGCGCATTTTTGCGATGAAACCACGCGCCGTTTCAGCTAAGCGCCGTAAAAAACGGGATGCGGCGCACAGCCCCGTGGGGCAAAACATGTGGCGCGCCAGCGCCGTGAAGCCGATTGCACGGCCGGTACGTACGTATAGGGAGGGGACGAAGTCTCGCCTGCACGCCGGCCGGGCACACGAACCAATGTAGAACAACTTTAATAAACAGGGGTTTGCAACATGTATCCCCCTTGTAACAAAGTAAATAAGTTGAAATGCTTTCCCAGCGACCGCGTAAAAGCTCCATAATCTGCCCTGGGTTTTCACCTAAAATTTGTGACAGATTTTCGTAGGATCTAGTCAACCGCGAACGCAGAAGCGCGTTGTTTTTTATTTGTTGATGCGCAGATTCGCTTTGTTTACCGATCGCCCGCGCAAGTAGCAAAACCCAGTGATGAGCGGCCCCGCTTTTTTTCACTCATGCATCAAGTCTTTGCGTTGCGGCAGCTTCCGCCCGAGCCGAGCGATTCGCTTCAGACGTCAACACGACACAGTAAATTTTAGCCTGATTTTTCTAGGAGTTTCACGACTTGCGAATCGCTCAAATCGCGCCCCTCCACGAGGCTGTTCCGCCGAAACTCTATGGCGGCACGGAACGCGTGGTGTCTTACCTGACCGAGGCACTCGTGGAAGCCGTACACGAAGTCACGCTCTTTGCGAGCGGTGATTCGCAGACGTCCGCGAAGCTCGAAGCATTCTGGCCGCAGGCATTGCGCCTGGACCCGACCATACGCGACACGATGGCGCCGCATATGCTGCTGCTCGAAGAAGTCCGCCGCCGCGCCGACGAGTTTGACGTGCTGCATTTCCACATCGACTATTACCCGTTCTCGCTGTTCGCGCGCCAGCCGGTGCCGTTCCTGACGACCATGCATAGCCGTCTCGACTTGCCCGAACTGCAGCCGATCTTCAGCACGTTCAGCGACGTGCCGAAGATCTCGATCTCGGACAACCAGCGCCAGCCGCTGCCGCAAGCTAACTGGCTGTCGACAGTGTATCACGGTTTGCCGGAAAATCTGCTCAAGCCGATCCCGAACGTGAAGCCGGGCTACCTGGCGTTTCTCGGCCGCATATCGCCGGAAAAGCGTGTCGATCGCGCCATTCGCATCGCGCAGGCCGCGGGCATGAAAATCAAGATCGCGGCGAAGCTGGACAAGGCCGACCGCGCTTATTACGAAGAAGAAATCAAGCCGCTGTTCGCGCTGCCGCACGTCGAGTACATCGGTGAAATCAGCGAAGCAGAGAAGACCGAGTTCCTCGGCAACGCGCACGCGCTGCTGTTCCCGATCGACTGGCCGGAGCCCTTTGGTTTGGTCATGATCGAAGCAATGGCCTGCGGTACGCCGGTGATCGCGTTCAACCGCGGCTCGGTGCCGGAAGTGATCGAGAACGGCGTGTCGGGCTTCGTCGTGGAAGACGAACTCAGCGCGATCGCCGCCGTGAAGCGTCTCGACACGCTGCCGCGCGAGAAGGTGCGTCAGGCGTTCGAACAGCGCTTCTCGTCGAAGGTGATGGCGGCGAATTACGTCAGCGTGTACGAGCGCATGTTACGTGAGAAGCAGCGCACTGTACTGCGCGAAGTCAACGCGAGCTAAGTTGTGCTTGCCACACGGCATCGTGGCAATAGATAAAAACAACGCCCCGCGTGCCTCAAGGGGGGGCGGCCGGCCCATAGGACGTTGCCAATAGCACAGACGGCGGCATATTTGGAGCGCTGGACCGCGCTATGCGCGCGTTATGCGAGTGAAACTTCCGACGAGATTCGCAATATCCCATAATGTATAAAATAACTGGGCTTTGCGACGTCTCCGGGAATCGATGCGCGCGGAGCAATTCTGCCGTCGGCGCGCGTGTGACGGCAAGCCTCATCTGTGGACAGGAGTGTTCTTTGGCGAGACCTAAGCAAATCAGCCCGAGCCCGGCGCCGGGCTCGGGCACCGTGTTCGCATTGCGGGCCATCGGCCTCGTGCTCGCGGCGCGATGGGCTTTCTCGATGTGGCAGATGGGCTATCTGTCCTCGCTGCGCGCGATGACATCCTCGCCTTGGGCGTGCCTGAATCTCGTGCTCATTTTTCTGCTGGTCATGCTGCCGGGCGCGAAGCCGCGTGCGGAACGGCCGCTGCATCCGCTGCCGCAATGGCTGCGTCAGGCGCTGCGCTTTTTCGTGCTGCTGACGTTCGCGTTCGCGCTGTTTTCGGTGTGCGCACTCGTGTGGACGTCGGGCTGGCGGCGCTTCGTGCATGCGCTCGCGGAAACTAACGGCTGGCTGCTGGTTGGTCCGGCGTTGTATGCGGTCGTGCTGTGGATCTGCCGGCCGCGCGCGCTCTGGCGCAGCAATATCGCGGCGCGGCGGTTTTCCATCGGCCGATACGCGATCTCGCTCGATCCGATCACGCGCACGGTGGTCGTCTGGGCGGAAAGCCGCAAACTCGGCCAGTACGATGCGCGCGAATTGTCGTTGAAGTGGCCGGATGTATCGACGCCTCGGACGCCATCCGCGAGCGTGCTGACGCCCGCCACCGAACCGTCGATGACATACGTGCAGTCGGGCGGCGAAGTGCGTCGCGGCTTGTTCGCGCGCCGGCCGAAGATCGAACTGCAGTGGAACTCGCCGGCGGCGGGGCATAACCAGACCACGGTGTTTCGCGCGCCGCTTGCGAGTGTCGGCGATCGCAACACGGCCAAGGCCTTGGACGTTACGCTGAGGCAAATCTAAGTTGAATAAAAACCGGAGGACGAGATGTTGTTACGCTGGCTGCTGGTCGCGCTGCATCTGCTTGCTTTCGGTTTTGCACTCGGGTCTGTGTTCGCGCGTGCGCCCGCGCTGCGGCGGCCGCGCGGCGGCTCGACGTCGCGCAGTCGATGCAGGCGAATGAACTGCGTCTGTGCGATGTATTCCGTTCGGATTCGGTCTGGGGCATTATCGCGATCTCGTGTTGATCGTCAACAGCGTGATGCGTGTGTTCGGTGGCTTCGAAAAAACGGCTCGTACTATCTGCACGAGCTGTTTTTTCATTTGAAGATGACGGCGCTCGTGGTGATTCTGCTCATCGAAGTATCCGCCGATGCTCGCGCTCATAAAATGGCGTATCGCGCTGGCGCAGGGCGGGTCGATCGATCTGACGCACGCGAAACGCTTCGCTGTGTTGAGCGATATTGAAACAGGACTCTTGATCGTGATGGTGATCGCGGTGAACGGAATGGCAAGAGGGTGTGTGGGCTGGCGTCCATTGAACCACATGAATTGCACTGGATTCGTCGAGTTGGATCGGAAAGAGTACTTCCACTTCAGTGGGACAGCCTGCTTGTTGTATTGACGGATGTAGCGCATGAGCTTCTTGTCGAGAGTTGAGCCGTCGTGAGGGACACGCCCAGCTGCGCGGCCAACTTGCGCTTGCTCCAGTGCGTTGAGCCGTCGGCCGGTTTGCGCCGCAGCGTGTAGTCGAGCACTCGCGCCGCCGCGCCAAATCTCGGCGTGGCACACGACCTGGGT
>LELG01000241.1 GCA_001045575.1 Candidatus Burkholderia pumila | reverse complement strand
GCCACGCTCCGAGATCCCACTCCCCCGACTCCTACTCCTCTACAACTGCCAGCTTGAACTGCTCTGTGTACTTCGCCATGAAAAACACCCCAAAGGTTGGATCAATCTCCAACCTCTGGGGTGCAGTGCACCACAGGTTGGGGCTTTTGCGTTTAAACACACTCGTTTTCAAAACGGTCAAAGCCAGAGCAAGTCGCAGTACGCCAACCAGCGCCAAAATTCGCGCATCAACGCTGTCAAAAATCCCCATGCTACGTCTAAGCGAAATCAAGTTTCCGCTCGATCATCCCGATTCAGCCATCGAGCCCGCAGTCATCGCACGGCTGAAGGAAATTGGCGTGGATGCGAGCGCGCTCCTTCGGTTCACCGTCTTCCGTCGTGTACACGATGCCAGAAAGCGCGGTGACATCAAACTCACTTACATCATCGATATCGAGCTGACGGATGAAGCATCGATACTCCGCAAGCTGAAGACGAATCCGCATCCGCATTGCGGTGAGACGCCCGACATGGAGTACCGTTTCGTTGCAAAGACGCCTGAGCGCTCGACGATGCAGCGTCCCGTCGTTATCGGAATGGGGCCGTGTGGACTGTTTACCGGACTGATACCGGACTGATTCTCGCACAGATGGGTTTTCGGCCGATCATCCTCGAACGCGGAAAAGCCGTTCGTGAGCGCACGAAGGGCACGTGGGGCCTGTGGCGTAAAAACGAACTGAACCCGGAATCGAACCGTGTAGTTCGGTGAAGGCGGCACCGGCACGTTTTCCGATGTCAAGCTCTACAGCGTGCGCAGATCAATCAGCTTGGCGGAGAGGTGCGCTTTCAGCATCGCGTCGAGGATATCGGCATCGATAACGGCACAGTGCGCGGGCTCATGCTGTCCAATGGCGAGACGCTGCGCTGCGATCACGTTGTGTTAGCGGTCGGCCATAGCGCGCACGATACCTTCGAAATGCTGCACACCCGCGGCGTCTACATGGAAGCCAAGCCGTTTTCGCTCGGGTTTCGCATCGAGCATCCGCAGGGCGTGATCGATCGTAGTCGCTTCGGCAAATTTACCGGGCACGAGCGGCTCGGCGCGGCGGACTACAAGGTGGTGCATCACTGCAGCAATGGACGCGCAGTCCATAGTTTCTGCATGTGTCCGGGCGGCACGGTGGGCGTGGCTACATCGGAGCCGGGCGCGTCGTGACGAACGGCATGAGCCAGTATTCGCGCGCTGAGCAAAATGCAAACGCGGGGATTGTCATCGGGATTACGCCGGAAGATTATCCGGGCGGCCCGCTCGCGGGCATCGCGTTTCAGCGGAAGTGGGAAGAACCGTGCGTTCAAGCTTGGCGGAGGCGATTACTCCGCACCAGGGCAACTCGTCGGCGATTTCATCGCGGGCCGCGCGTCAACGTCGCTCGGCTCCGTCGTGCCGTCGTACAAGCCAGGTGTGAAGCCGACCGACCGATTTGAGCACCGTGCTGCCCGATTACGTAATCGAAGCAATCCGCGAGGCATTGCCCGAGCTTGACAAAAAGATCAAAGGCTTCGCCATGCACGATGCCGTGCTCACCGGCGTCGAAACCCGCACATCATCGCCGTTGCGTGTACGTCGCAAGGACGATTATCGGAGCGTCAACGTCGAAGGTCTATATCCGGCGGGGGAGGGCGCGGATTACGCGGGCGATATCTATTCGGCGGCGATCGATCGCATCGAAGTCGCGGAAGCGGTCGCGTTGAGCATGATGGCGACCGCGTAACACCAGGACGAACTCAAGTCACCACGCCAACCTGCCAGGGCACGAACTCGCTCTGCCCATACCCATGCAGTTCGCTTTTCGATGCTTTGCCCGACGCACAATCCAGCATCATCCGGAAAATCTGTTCGCCTAGCTGATCGATGGTGGCCGTGCCATCTATCACACCACCGCAGCTGATATCCATGTCTTCTTTCTGACGCTCCCACAACGCGGAGTTTGTGGCGAGCTTCAACGAAGGCGACGGCGCGCATCCATAAGCCGAGCCGCGTCCGGTGGTAAAGCAGATCAGATTCGCGCCCGATGCAACCTGACCCGTGGCGGACATCGGATCGTAGCCAGGCGAATCCATGAACACGAAGCCCTTTGCGTCGATCCGCTCCGCATATTCATACACCTCAACGAGATTCGTCGTTCCGCCCTTGGCAACCGCGCCGAGCGACTTTTCAAGAATCGTCGTCAGCCCGCCGACCTTATTGCCCGCCGACGGATTGTTGTCCATCGCCGCACCATTCCGCGCGCAATAGTCTTCCCACCACTTGATGCGCACCAGCAGCTTTTCGCCGACTTCCCGACTCACCGCGCGCCGCATCAACAAATGCTCCGCGCCATACATTTCCGGCGTCTCCGACAGAATCGCCGTGCCGCCATGCGCCACGAGCTTATCCACCGCCGCGCCCAGCGCCGGATTCGCCGAAATGCCCGAATAGCCGTCCGATCCGCCGCACTGCAACCCGACGATCAGATGCGATGCCGGCACCGGCTCGCGCTGCACGCGGTTGGCATCGGCTAGCATGTCTTTGACCATGGCGATGCCGCGCTCGATCGTCTTGCGCGTGCCGCCGCTGTCCTGAATGGTTAAGCTCTTCAGATGCGAACCGTCCTTCAATCCGCCCGATTCGAGCACGCCCGAAATCTGATTCGTCTCGCAGCCCAGCCCGACGAACAGCACCGAATGAAAGTTCGGATGCACCGCATAGCCGGACAGCGTACGCCGCAGAATGGCAAGACCGTCGCCTTGCATGTCGATGCCGCATCCGAGACCGTGTGTGAGCGCGATCACGCCATCGACGTTCGGATAATCCGCGAGCGCGTCCGGATGCACATCGCGCCGGAAATGATCGGCAATCGCGCGCGCCACCGTCGCCGAACAATTCACGCTCGTCAGCACGCCGATAAAATTGCGCGTCGCCACACGACCGTCGTCACGTCGAATGCCGAGGAAAGTGGCAGGCGACGAGACGAACGCAGTCGGATGCCTGTCGATGCCGAATTCATGCTCACGTGTGAAATCGGCCATCGACAGATTGTGCGTGTGCACGTGCTGGCCGCGCGCAATCGCCTCGCGCGCCACGCCGATGATCTGGTTGTAGCGCTTCACAGGCTCGCCCGCTGCGATATCGCGCGTGGCAATTTTGTGGCCGGGTGGAATGAGTCCCGCGATGACGAGATCCTCGGACGCGATCCGCACGCCCGACATGAGCTGACGCGTCGCAATCACGACATCGTCTTTGGGATGCAGCCGAATTGTGGTGGACATGATGTTTTTATCAAATCAGATCGTAGAAGGAGCGTGCTCGTCGCGGAGCGACTCCGTTTCAGCACGATTCAGCGGCTCGACCTTGCCGACGATTACAAGATAGCTGAATGCGCCGAGAAAGCAAAAGCCGCCCGCAACACACAGCGGAATGCTGAACGAGCCTTTGGTGATGGCGAGCATCACGCCCGTGAACGTCGCGTCGTAATCACGATGCTCGCGAGATTCGACGCGACGTTCTGAATGCCGCTGATCGATGCCACGTGATCGGGCGTCGGCGCCACATCGCCTGGCAGCAACCAAATGCTGGCGGCCGCGAACGCAAGGCTGCCGTACGCGATGCCGAAAAATCCGAGCATCATGCCCCAGAGCGTGCGGTAATTGAACAGCGAGCCCCACGACACTTTGTTCTTCGGCGCGACGCGTTGAATCGACGCGTCTTCCGCGCCCGTCAGATCACCCTTCGACTTCGTGAGATAGATCAGGAACCAGCCGAGAATCCACACTGCGCCAAGTACGCCGGTGATGACGAACGACATCTCCCATCCGAACGAGCTGATGATCAGCGCGACGACCGGAATCGACAGCACCGAGCCGATGCGTGATCCGCTATCGAAGATGCTGGTGGCAAATGCGCGCTGCTCCGACTTGAACCATCGCGACACGAGTTTCGCGCACGACGGATGCGCGCCTGCCTCACCGACGCCAAGCATCAGCCGGCAGCCGAACATGCCGGCGACGCTTGTCGCGGCAGCGGTGAGCACGGTGAACAGCGACCAGCAGCCGACAGCAAGCGGCAACGCAATGCGTGCGCCGACACGATCGACAAACCAGCCGAACAGCATCTGCATCAGCGCATAAGTCCAGAAGAAGCCGCTCAGGATGAAGCCCATTTCCGCCGGCCCGATGCCCAGCGCTTTTTCGATCTGCGGCGCGGCGACCGCGAGATTCGCGCGGTCGATGTAGTTGATTGCGATGGCCAGAAAGGCCAGGAATATGACGACCCAACGCATTTTGCCCATCGTTTGTCTCTGTGAACAATTTCAATTTGCTGAGGAATAGATGGATGCGTTTCCGCTATCTCAGGCGATTTTTCAACGCATCGCGCAGGCGTTTTTGTTCGATATCGAGTCGGAGCTCGCGCGCCAGCCCGACGACGGGCTGGAAGCGGCGTGTTTTCTTTTCATCGTGATTGCGCGCGATATCCGCGAGCCGATGCACGAGGAACGGGTTTTCAAAGCGATCGCGCACGCTGGCGAGATAGTCGTTCGCTTCTTTCTGAATATCGAGTGCGGTGAATACGGGCAGCACTTCTTCGCGCCATGTGGCTTCGAGCGGATCGCGGAAGGCCGGATCGCGCATGGCGTCGAGTACGGTCATGTCGGGCGTGCCGTTGCGATTGCGCCAGAGTTCCGCGAGCATCGTGTGGCCGAGATTCAGCAGCAGCAGCTTGAGGCGCTCGTAATGCGCGAGATCGTCCGTAATGACGATGTCTTCGTGTTCGCACGGCAGCGTCATGCCGGCCTGACGCTCGATGGCCCACAGCGCGTAAGGCTCGGCGATCGCGCCGACCGGATGAATCGGTTCCGACACGATGCGATCGACCAGCGAGTTCGCCCACACGCACTTCGTCTTCAGAAAGCCGATGAACGCGTCCTCCACTCGCCAGCCGCGCGCGACGCCAATCACGAGATCGCGCAGCGTGTCGCCATTACACGAGACGAGTTCGCACGGCATCAAAGTGATCGCCGCGCCGCCTGCGTTGAACCGCGCGTAAAGCAGCACAGCAAGTTTCGCCGCAAAGCCGCACGGCGTGCGATCGCCGTCGAGCAGATCGGCGGTGTCTTCATCGTAGAGCGCGTAACCTGCGTCGGCGGTGTTCGAAACGATCACCTTCACGTCGCGCTTCATGCGCTCGATCAGCAGCGGCCAGTCGCTGCCAGCATGCAACGCTTCGCTGATCGAATCACATTCGATGGTCTTGTCGACCGTCTGATTGCGGTCAAGACCGCGAATACGCACCGGATAGCGCCGAGCCGAACGCAGCGCATCGATACGCGCGGCGCTGTCGGCGCTCGATGTCGTCTGCACGACGGTAATCTTGCCCAGCGCCGTCGCCGGACTTTGCGCGACAAAAAAATCCACATGCGCTTGCAGGAAGCGACTGGTGCCAAACTGAAGAATCGGGTTATTCATCGTTGGGAACGGTTCCAGATCGCCGCAAAAATTCGGCCATTCGGCTTGGCCAGATTGCATACTAGTGTCACGAGTTATAAATTAGTTTAATTACCAATCTTTGCTGCTTGAGAGGGGGAAGGGAAGAGTTGATTGAAGAGGCGCTCGGATTCGCGCAGCCCCTCCTCGGTGAGCACAACGGACTTCGC
>LELG01000240.1 GCA_001045575.1 Candidatus Burkholderia pumila | reverse complement strand
CGCCGACGACTGTAACGTCTACGTGCGCAGCGAACGCGCCGGCCAGCGGGTGATGGCAAGACTGAAGTCCTTCCTCACCTGCGGGCTCAAGCTGAAGGTCAACGAATCGAAGAGCGCCGTCGCGCGCTACAGCGAACGCTCCATCCGCCCGCCGACACCTTCTGGTGTACGACGCGCTCATGAGCGGCCTCGACGTCACATCGCTTCCTGCCGATACCAACGGCTACGTCACGTTTGCCTGCCTCAACAATCCGTCGAAGCTGACGGACCGCGCGTTCCGGCTCTGGGCGCAGGTATTGCGAAAAAAGTGGAACGCTCGCGCATGTTCATCCTCATTCCGGACGGCAGCACGCGGCAGACGATCCTCGACAAATTTGCGGCGATGGGCGTCGAACCTTCGCGGCTGACGCTCCTGGGTTATCAGCAGAAGGAGCAGTATCTGCGCACGTACGGAAGCATCGACATCGTGCTCGACACATTCCCGTACAACGGCCACACGACCAGTCTCGATGCGTTCTACATGGAGCGCGCCCGCCGGTGGTCACGATCATCGGCGACACGCCCGCGAGTCGCGCGGGCTACTCGCTGCTATGGAATCTCGGGCTGCAGGATCTTGCCGCGATCTCGGACGATGGTATTCGTAGAATGCGCATCAGCGCTTGCGTGAGCTACGCGTGGGGTTACGCGAACGCATGACGCAATCGCCGTTGATGGACGGCGCACGCTTCGCCCGCAAAATGGAGCGTGCGTTCAGATTCGCGTGGTCCGAATGGTGCGCATCATCATCGCCATCGTCCGGCAAGCAATGACACGTTCAACTCCCGCTGTCTCCATCATCACTCCGACGGCGAACCGGCGCGAGTTTCCCGAAGCCAGACGCGCAGATCATTGCGCATTTCGACGACGATTTTTATTCACCATTTAATTTTTACATGATAGCCGATTCGATGCCAGTCAGACACTCACACTCAACCGCATAGGCTTTCGGGAATCAGCCATGTCATCCACAACCATAAAATACGACCCGCTCACGGTCATGCTCGACGCATTCATCAAGAGCATCGGTGAAACCGCCAACGCCAGAAAGCAAGACGAACCAACGCTCTCGCATGCCTGGTTCCAGGCTGCAACGGGACGGCACAACGATGCCGTCGTGCCTTATCGGTAAGAGATGCAGTTCGCACCGGACACGTACAGTCTTCGAAACAATCTGGCGGCTGCCCTTCTGGCCGTGAGGAGAGGAGCTTGCCGAGATTGAAATACGCTTCGGCGAAGTCGGGATCGAGTTCCAGTGCGCGGCGAAACGATTGCTCCGTGCGCGGTATCGCCGTGATCGGCGTAAAGGCGGCCCAGACTGCCGTGCGCGATGGCGAAGTTCGGGTCAACTGCAGCGCCCGTTTGAGCGCGGCTTCGGCGTCCGCGTCGCGCGCCTTGCCCTGTGCGCGCAGCGTCAGGCTGAGGTCCGACCAGCCTTGCTCGTTGTCGCTCGATGCCAGCGACTTGCGGATCAACGCTTCGGCGTCGGCATGGCGGCCATCGAAATAATGCAGGACGCCGAGCAGATGATTCGCCGTGGCATGAACCCGGTCCATGTGCAGGACCTGCTCGCAGATCGCGGCGGCGCGCTGACACTCGCCCGCGCGAAAATGCGTCAGCGCGGATTGCATCAGTTCTGACGCGGCTTGACTGGCCTGACTGGATTGCTTCGCCCTTGCTCGATCGCACGGCTTACCTCATCAGATACTGACAGAAGTAGCGCTCACGTTGCCGCGTCTTGCCTGTTTCTCTTTCTTATAAAAGATGTCCGATGATAGGAATGCGCTTTTCGACCGACTATCGAATTCCTGTGAAAGTCATTGGTGCGAGAACGTGAATGCCGAATACCGCCGCGTGAAATAACCGCGAGAGTGAGAGTGAATGACGAAAAAAAACGCGGCGGGCACGTTGCTCGCCGCGTTTTCTCTTTCGAAGAGTGAAGCGCTACTTATCGAATAGCCGCCGTCGCATCCGCCACCAGCAACGCCGTCATATTGACGATCCGGCGGACCGTAGCGGACGCCGTCAGCACATGCACCGGCTTCGCCGCGCCCAGCAAAATCGGCCCGATGGCGATGTTGTTGCCCGCCGTCGTCTTCAGTAGGTTATACGAGATGTTCGCTGCATCGATATTCGGCAGGATCAGCAGGTTTGCGTCGCCTTCGAGCGTCGATTCCGGCAACACTTCCTTGCGCAGACGCGCATCCAGCGCGACGTCGCCGTGCATTTCGCCGTCCACATGCAACTCGTGCGCGCGCTCCTTCAGGATAGCCAGCACGTCTCGCATCTTCTGCGCGGTCGGCGCGTTGCTCGAACCGAAGTTCGAATGCGACAGCAGCGCAATTTTCGGCTCGATGCCGAAGCGGCGCACTTCTTCCGCCGCCATGATGGTGATTTCGGCGAGCTGCTCGGGCGTCGGATCGACGTTGACGTGCGTATCGACCAGGAAAATCTGGCGGCCCGGCAAAACCAGCGCGTTCATCGCCGCGTAAACCTTCGCGCCTTCCTTCTTGCCAATGACCTGATCGATGAAGTGCAAGTGACGATGCGTCGTGTTCACCGCGCCGCAGATCATGCCGTCGGCCTCGCCCTTCTCCACCAGCATCGCGCCGATCAGCGTGGTGCGGCGGCGCATTTCCAGCTTCGCCATCTGCGCGGTGATGCCCTTGCGCGCCATCATCTTCGCGTACGTCTGCCAGAAGTCGCGGTAGCGCTCGTCGTGGTCGGTATCGACCATCGTGAAATCGACGTTCGGCTGAAGGCGCAAACCGAACTTCTGGGTGCGTTGGGCGATAACGGTCGGTCGGCCAATCAGAATCGGTCTGGCGATTTTTTCATCGACGGCAATCTGCACCGCGCGCAGCACGCGCTCTTCCTCGCCTTCCGCGAAAACGATGCGCTTCTTCTCCGGCTCCACGCTGCGCGCAAGCTGAAAGATCGGCTTCATGGTCGTGCCGCTGTGGTAGACGAACTGTTGCAGATGCTGCTCGTACGCATCCATGTCTTCGATGGGACGCGTGGCCACGCCGCACTCCATTGCAGCCTTCGCAACCGCCGGTGCAATCTTGACGATCAGACGCGGATCAAATGGCTTCGGAATCAGATATTCCGGACCAAACGACAAGTTCTGAATGCCATAAGCGACGGCGACGATATCGCTCTGTTCCTGGCGCGCGAGTTCGGCAATCGCATTCACCGCCGCGATTTCCATTTCCTTCGTGATGGTCATCGCGCCCGCATCTAGCGCGCCACGGAAGATGAACGGGAAGCACAGGACGTTGTTGACCTGATTCGGGTAATCCGTGCGGCCCGTCGCCAGCACCGCGTCCGGACGCACTTCGAGCGCGAGTTCCGGCAGGATTTCCGGCGTCGGGTTCGCCAGCGCGAGAATGAGCGGTTTCGTGCCCATCTGCTTGACCATCTCTTGCTTCAAGACGCCACCAGCCGAAAGACCCAGGAACACGTCCGCGCCTTCGATCACTTCCGCGAGCGTGCGCGCGCTGGTTTCGCGGGCGAAACGCTCTTTGTCCGGATCCATGAGTTCCGTGCGGCCCTTGTAGACCACGCCGGCTAGATCGGTCACGAAAATGTTTTCGAGCTTCATGCCGAGATCGACCAGCAGATCGAGACACGCCAGCGCCGCCGCGCCCGCGCCCGATGCCACCAGCTTCACTTCGCCGATGTCCTTGCCGACCACTTTCAGCCCGTTGGTGATGGCCGCAGCGACGACGATTGCAGTGCCGTGCTGGTCATCGTGGAAAACGGGAATCTTCATGCGCTTGCGCGCTTCACGTTCGACGATGAAACAATCCGGCGCCTTGATGTCTTCCAGATTGATGCCGCCGAAAGTCGGCTCCAGCGCGGCGATGACATCGACTAGCTTGTGCGGATCGTTTTCGTTCAGCTCGATATCGAACACGTCGATGCCGGCGAACTTCTTGAATAGCACGGCCTTGCCTTCCATGACCGGCTTCGATGCGAGCGGCCCGATATTGCCCAGACCGAGCACGGCCGTACCGTTCGACACGACACCCACGAGATTGCTGCGCGCGGTGAATCGCGCGGCGTTCAGCGGATCTTCGACGATCGCTTCACACGCGAACGCGACGCCCGGCGAGTAAGCGAGCGCGAGGTCGCGCTGGTTGATCATCTGCTTGGTCGCGGCGATCGCAATCTTCCCCGGCGTGGGGAATTCGTGATAGTCGAGTGCTGCATCGCGCAACTTGGTATTCGCGGGAGTGGTCATAAGATAGGCACGGACTCCAGCGTCTTCGCTATGACCGCGTCAACATGCGAATCCTCGATCGTTCTCGGCGCGCCGGGGCGCGGCGCATCGAGCAGACCATCCAAACGATAAGCAACAAAGCCTACCCGCCACTTCGAAACGGTTTGTTGAATGATTCGCAGTTTTGCCGAAACATCCTTATTGTCGACGTTCCCCGCGCACGCCAGCACAATCCGCGCTCGCAACGCCAACGCCTGCGCTGTCTTGCGACGCATTGTCAATGCCTTGAGTTGTTCGCGCTCCGAGTCACTCAACACGAGTTCCGTCTTGGGTCTTCCGCTCATTGCTACCTCTTGGAGTACGAGCCGTCCATCGCACAGTACTACAAGTAGCTAATAATTCAATTAATTTTTTAACTCACAACACTAGCATGGGAAACGGTGGGTTTTGAACCCGTTATTATCGATGATTGACGCGCGAAATTTTCCGCCGCGCAAAAATAGCCAAAGGAAAACACGGCTTGACGGCGTGATTGGCCTGTATATCCTCACCAAAAGGACATCTTAGCGCGCCCGCCAAATCCATCTCGCCACGAGTACAATCATGAAAGTCCAAAGCCCTGTGCCAACCGAAGCATCGCTTCCGGCGCCAATCGCTGCGGCATGTTTGCTCTGAATCGCCGCTTCCCGCCGGTCGAAACCGTCCTGTCCCGCCGTTGCGTACGGCGTCGCAACGCCATCGCTGCACCGCTGCACGCGCGTTCATCGCATTGGATTGCGTCGGCGCGGCGTCGCTGCTGCCGTAGCGCCTCTCTCGTTCTGCATTAGCGCGTGGGCCAGGCACGCTTGCGCCTTGGCTTTGCTTTGCGATGTCAAGGCCGTGCAAACGTACGCCTATAACGAAACGAGAGAATGCAAATGGAACGCATCGACGAATTTCCGTCACATCACCGAGATCGAGGCGATCATTCCCGATATGGCGGGCACTGCGCGTGGCAAAATCATTCCGCGCAGCAAGTTCGAATCGGGCGAATCGATGCGTCTGCCGCAAGCGGTGATGATCCAGACGATCACGGACGATTATCCCGAAGACGCCATGGCGTCACCGATCACGACATGATCTGCGTGCCGGACGCATCGACCATTCGCCTGATTCCGTGGGCCACGGACCCGACCGCGCAAGTGATCCACGATTGTGTGCACTTCGATGGTACGCCCGTCGCCATCTCGCCGCGCCGCGTTTTGCGCGAAGTGCTTCGGAAATATGCCGACCGAGGCTGGCGTCCGGTTATCGCGCCCGGGCTGGAATTCTTTCTGGTCCCGGCTGAACTGCTGAGCGACCACGAACGATGCTGCAGGACGTTTATTTTTGTCTCCTTCGAAGAAGAAGGAGGCCAAGGGGTGAATTGAAATGAACGCGCCGTGGCCATGTGAAGGGATCGTTGA
>LELG01000024.1 GCA_001045575.1 Candidatus Burkholderia pumila | reverse complement strand
GCTGACAAGTCGAACAAGTCAGCGGCCTCATCACATCAAGCTACCTAGTCGTCCCGATCGCGGCAATCATGCCCCAGGCGCGCACGCTTCTACGAACGGCCTAGGTGAGCCGCTTACTGTGATGGCAAGACTGAAGTCCTTCCTCACCGGCAAGCTCAAGCTGAAGGTAAATGAAGCGAAGAGCGCGGTCGCGCGCCCACATACGCGGAAGTTTCTGGGCTTTACCTTCTTGAGTGGCGTACAGGTCAAACGGCGGATTGCGCCCAAGGCTCTGGTTCGTTTCAAGAAAAGAATCCGGGAACTGACATAACGCACAAGAGGGATCAGCATCGAACAGTTGATGGAGCGGCTGAAACGTTACCTCACGGGGTGGCGAGGCTACTTTGGCTTCTGTGAGACGCCCAGCACGCTATAGCGGTTGGATGAGTGGGTCCGACGCCGTGTGCGCTGCGTCTTCTGGAAACAGTGGGGCAACAGCCCCAGCCGCTTCCGGGATCTGACGGTTCGCGGGTCGATCGGGATCTGGCCGCCCAGACTACTGGTTCCTCGCACAACGCCTGGCGACTAAGCAATAGTCCCGCGTTGCAACGGGCGCTGACCAATCACTTTCTGCGATCGCTTGGTCTTCCATCGTTGAATGTCTAGCCGGACAGCCAATCCGAACCGCCGTGTACGGACCCTTACGCACGGTTGTGTGGGAGGGGGCGAGCCGTGAGGCTTGCCCCTATACCGATTTCGCGTTCTGCGACCCGCGTGCCTTCAATGCTGATGGTCGTCACAGCCGCAGTCCGGGCCGTGTTCGTGATGATCGTGGTCGTGCTCTTCGATGTCCCACGCCGGAAACGATCCTCGAAGCGACGCCAGCCGTCCGGGCCAGCGCCCATTCATCGTCATCGAGCAGGCAAACGTCGAAGCGGACTTGCCAGGCGCATCGTCCAGGTTCAGGCCGATCAGCACCAGTTCCTGCAGCCGGTCGCGCCGATGCTGTTGTCATCCGGATCGCTATACCATTCCGCGACGATTTCGGCTTCGAGTTCGGGGTCATCGGTCGGCCATTCGCTGCGATCCTGCGTCGCCCACCACAGGCCTGCCGGACCATGACGCAACGCGCTGCCCGCCTGTGACAGCGAACCGCCGACATCGCTGCGCGCGCAAGCCAGAAGAAGCCCTTCGCGCGCAGCACGTCCGGACATGCATCTTGCAGCAGATTCCACAATCTTTCCGGATGAAACGGCCGCCGCGCGCGATAAACGTAATGCGGCGCTTCTTCTTCTTCTTCTTCTTCTTCAACGGCTGACTTGCTGTTGAGGATGCCGAGCCAGCCGGGCGCGCTCGCGGTCGTATCGAAATCGAAGCGGCCGGTGTTCAGCACGTCTTCCGTCGATACCGTGCCATAAGCTGCCCGCACTTGCCGCGCACGCGGATTCAACGTGCGCAGCATGCGTGAAATTCTGTCGAGATCGGCGGCATTCGCGCGATCGGTCTTGTTGACGACGATGACATCGCAAAATTTGATCTGATCGACGAGCGTTTCGACGATGGTCTTGCCTTCGTCATTCGCATCCACGGAATCGGTCGAGGCGTAGCCGCGCAGGAATCGGCCTGCATGATCACGGTGACGAAGGTGTCGAGATGCGCGTGGCCGGCGAGCGTGGTGGCATCGTCATCGCCGAAAGCGAGTTGCTCGGGCGATTTCGACCGGATTTAGCGTTGCGCCTGAAGCAGTTTCCAGCGGCGCAGAATCTCGATGATTTGCGCGGAGTATTTGTCGCGCAGCGCAGGTGTTTCAGAATTGTAAGCACCGACCGCCTGCCAGGAATTGCCATATTTGTTCATCTTCTGGCGCAAATGCCACGCGGCGACATAAACGCTCTTGCACGGCTCCATGAGCGTGCTGCTGCTGATGCCGTATTGAGCCAGCGTACTGAGATGAATCGAATTGATTTGCATCAGCCCGTAATCGGTGGAGCCATTGGCGTTCTTGTTGATGGCATCGGGCTTATTGTGCGATTCCTGCCAGGCGATGGCGCGCAGGATCAGCGGATTGACTTTCTGGTACTTCGCCGCTGCGTCGAAACAGTCGGCGTGTGCGGACGCGGCCGCCAACATGGCGCCGCAGCCTATTGCGAGTAATCGCAGGATTCGTTTCATTTTCTTTTTACTCTATCCGCTCATGCGGAACGTCACGTCGCCGTGTGGCGCACCTGCGCCAGGGCCAGCAAAAAAAACGTCCGCGGCCGGGAGTTAAGGGAAAAACCCACCCTTTTTTGCAACTGCCCGGAATGCGGAACCGCCCGTATCATACCCGTTGCAGTTTCAACCCTAAAGTTGGAAAACAGACATACGCGTATACATTTCGCTGCGCACGGAAATACTAAATAGCTATGACAAAATGATGTCAACGCTTGCTAAGCGTATGAATAATAAGACTTCTGGTCAAAGTACAATTCGGCTCCGCGCGCATCGGCCGATCTTTGGAACCTCTCCATCTGTGGTCTATCGACAAGTTTTTTGAAAGCTTGAGAGCGTTGGACAACCTCGTTTTGGCAGTGTGGATTTAAATCGTACGAGTTAGAACAATTTCGTTACATAAAGCTGCTATTGTCACAATTTTTTAAACGATTGCGGCGAGGCACCTAAACGTAAAATGGTGGCACTCTCGGCAGTCGAGGTGCTGCCTTAGCCGAGTCTTCAAATTCGGCTCAAACAACACATTCTCATGAGAAGACAACCTATGGCACTGCGTCGCCGCATTGCGACGGGACTGCTCGCGGCGGGCCTTATCGTCGCGCAAGCCGCGCACGCGCAAGTGACATTGAATTTCGTCAACGCGGACATCGATCAGGTCGCAAAAGCGATCGGCGCTGCCACCGGCAAAACCATCATCGTCGATCCCCGTGTGAAGGGGCAGTTGAACCTCGTATCCGAGAATCCGGTGCCCGAGAAACAGGCGCTGAAGACGCTGCAGTCGTCCTTGCGCATGCAGGGCTTCTCGCTCGTTCAGGACCACGACGTCCTGAAAGTCGTGCCGGAAGCCGATGCCAAGCTGCAAGGCGTGCCTACTTATGTCGGCAACACCGTGCCGGCGCGCGGCGATCAGGTCATTACGCAGGTGTTCGCGCTGAAGAACGAGTCGGCGAACAATCTTCTGCCGGTACTGCGGCCGCTGATTTCGCTGAACAACACCATCGCGGCTTACCCGGCCAACAACACGCTCGTCGTCACGGATTACGCGGATAACGTGCGGCGTATCGCCGGCATCATCGCGGGCGTGGACACGGCGGCGGGCCGCGAAGTCGACATCATGCAACTGAAGAACGCGAACTCGCTCGATGTCGCCGAGCAGATGAACAAGCTGCTCGATCCCGGCACCGTCGGCAGCACGGACGCTACGCTGAAGGTCACCGTCACGCCCGACGCGCGCACGAATTCGCTGATGTTCCGCGCATCGAGCAGCGCTCGCATTGCCGCGGCCAAGGAACTGGCGAAGAAGCTCGACGCGCCGACGACCGAACCCGGCAACATGCACGTCGTCCAGTTGCGCAACGCCGCCGCCACGCGTCTTGCAAAAACCCTGCGCGGCATGATGGGCAAAGGCAGCGGTAGTTCGGACAACACGTCCAGCAGCAATGCGAACTCGCAGAATTCCTTCGGCAACAGCGGCGGCGGGCTGAGCAACTCGTCGTTCGGAACCGGCCAGTCCGGCACACCGCCGCTGCCGAGCGGCGGCCTGGGCAGCAGCAGTTCTGCCAACAGCAGCAATCCGATGGGCGGCACGCGTGACTCCAGCTTTTCCAGCAACAAAGATCAGGACACCGGCAACGATTCCATCGGCGGCATAATCCAGGCCGATTCTGCGACGAACTCGCTCATCATCACCGCGCCGGAGCCGGTCTATCACAATCTGCGCTCGGTCATCGATCAGCTCGATGCGCGCCGCGCGCAGGTGTATATCGAAGCGCTGATCGTCGAATTGTCGGCGACCTCGGCGGCGAATCTCGGCATCCAGTGGCAGGGTTTGCTGATGTCGAGCGGCGGCAACAACGCAATCTACGGCAGTTCGAGCTTCGGCACAGGCACGGGCAACATCGTCGATCTGACCATTGCCGGGAATCAGGTTTCATCGAACACGTCGGGCCTGACGCCGGCTTCGGGGTCTTCGTTGCTTTCGCAAGGCTTGAACATCGGCTTGCTGCACCGGTTCGGCAATTACTTCGGCCTCGGTGGCCTGCTTCAGGCGCTGTCCACTTCCGCCGATGCCAATATCCTGTCTACGCCGAACCTCATCACGCTGGATAACGAGGAAGCGAAGATCGTCGTCGGCCAGAACGTGCCGGTCGTGACAGGTTCGTACGCGACGCCGACCGCCAACACGGCGACCTCGGTGATGGCGTTCAACACGTTCGACCGCCGCGACGTCGGCGTGACGCTGCACGTGAAGCCGCAGATCACGCAGGGCGACGTGCTGAAGATGCAGCTGTATCAGGAAGATTCGACGGTCGATCAGACTACCACGAACAATCCCGGCGGCGTGACCATCAACACGCGTTCCATCCAGTCAACCGTGCTCGCCGATGACGGCGAGATCATCGTGCTCGGCGGCTTGATGCAGGATCAGTACAACGCGGGCAACAGCAAGATTCCGCTGCTGGGCGACATTCCGTTCATCGGCAGCCTGTTCCGCAGCGAAAACAAGTCGCGCACCAAGACCAATTTGATGGTGTTCCTGCGCCCGGTCATCGTGCGCGATCAGGCGACGGCCACGCAGATTGCGAACACGCGTTACGACTATCTGCGCCAGCAGCAATACGGCTCAACCACGGACAACCGCGTGATCCGCGACCAGAACGTGCCGATGATCCCGCCCAAGCCGCTCGGCCCGAGCGAAGATGGCGGCCCGCCGGCGCAAAATATACTGAACTGGAGCAACATGACGCGCGACCAGGACAGCTACACGCTGCCGCAGAATCCGAACGCTGGTCCCGCACCGCAGCCCGTGCAGACGCCGGAGCCCACGCCGACGCCTCAGCTGTACGACCCGAACAATCCGACCGGCGCGAACAACTACGCGGTGCCGAGCAACCAGCCGCGCAGCGCGCCGCTCAACAACAGCGGGACAGGAGTACAGCCGTGAGCACCGTGAACGGCGAAGTCGATTACGCTAGCACCACCGCATCGCCTCTGGCTGCGCGGCTGGTGCCGTATGGCTTCGCGCGGACGGGGCAGATTCTGCTGGCACATCACCACGCCGATAATATCGAGGTGTGGATCAGCGAGCGCACGTCGAACGCCGCGCTGGCCGAGGTCTCGCGCAATTTCGGCGCGCTGTCCATCGTGCGCAAGCCTGCCGACGAACTCGCCGCCGCAATCAATTCGGCGTACGCGCGCAACGACGGCAGCGCCGCACAAGTCGTAGGCGAAGTGGAAGGCGAAGTCGATCTGTCGCGTCTGATGCAGGACATTCCGGAAGTCGAAGATCTGCTGGAATCCGAAGATGACGCGCCGATCATCCGCATGATCAACGCGCTGCTGACTCAGGCTGCACGCGAACAGGCATCGGATATTCATATCGAGCCGTTCGAAAACGCGTCGGTCGTGCGTTTTCGGGTCGATGGCACCTTGCGCGATGTCGTGCGCCCGAAGAAGGCGCTGCACGGCTCGCTGATCTCGCGTATCAAGATCATGGCGCAACTGGACATCGCGGAGAAACGTTTGCCGCAGGATGGCCGAATTACGTTGCGAGTGGGCGGCCGTCCCGTCGATGTCCGTGTCTCCACGCTGCCGACCGGCCACGGCGAACGCACCGTGCTGCGTCTTCTGGAAAAGGATGCGCAGCGCTTGAATCTCGAAACGCTCGGCATGGCGCGCGACACGCTATCGAATTTCGACAAGCTGATCGGAAGGCCGCACGGCATTGTTTTGGTGACCGGCCCGACAGGTTCCGGTAAGACGACGACGCTGTACGCGTCCATGTCCCGGCTGGAGACGACTACCACCAACATCATGACGGTGGAAGACCCGATCGAATACGACTTGTCGGGCATCGGGCAGACGCAGGTGAACGAGCGCATCGGCATGACGTTCGCGCGGGCGCTGCGATCCATTCTGCGTCAGGATCCGGACATCATCATGATCGGGGAAATCCGCGATCTGGAAACGGCGCAGATTGCCGTGCAGGCTTCGCTGACCGGTCACTTGGTTTTGGCGACGCTGCACACGAACGATGCTGCCTCTGCCGTTACACGTTTGACGGACATGGGCGTAGAGCCGTATCTGCTGGTGTCGTCGCTGCTGGGCGTGCTCGCGCAGCGGCTGATTCGCCAGCTTTGCCCGGTGTGCAAGGAAGAGCGCATCGAAGAAGAAGAAGACGGCACGAAGCATTACCACCCGGTCGGCTGCGACCGATGCGGCCAGTCCGGTTACGTAGGCCGTCGCGGCGTGTACGAGCTTTTGCTGATCGATGAAACCATTCGCTCGCTGATTCACCGCAATGCGGCGGATGCCGAGATTCTCGAAGCCGGCCGCGCGCAAGGCATGCGCACACTCCGCGAGGACGGCAATCGCTGTCTCGCGGCAGGCGTTACATCGCTGGAAGAAGTGATGCGCGTGACGGGCGGAGACTAAACGATGCCGGCATTTCGTTTCGAAGCCATCGATTCGGCGGGCAAGTCGCAAAAAGGCGTGCTCGATGCCGACAGCGCCCGCGCCGCGCGCAGCCAGTTGCGCACGCAAGGGCTGACGCCGCTGGTCGTTGAAGCGGCGGGATCACGCACGCGCGGCGAGCGGCAGCAGCGTTTGTCGCTCGGACGACGTTTATCGACGCGCGAACAGGCCATTCTCACACGCCAGCTTGCGAGCTTGCTGATTGCGGGTCTGCCGCTCGGCGAAACGCTTCAGGTGCTAACCGAGCAATCCGAGCGCGACTACATCCGCGAACTGATGGCCGCTATCCGCGCAGAAGTGCTCGGCGGGCATTCGTTCGCCAATGCGCTCGAGCAGCATCCGAAAGACTTTCAGGAAATTTACCGCGCGCTGGTCGCGGCGGGCGAACATACCGGCAAGCTCGGGCTCGTGCTGTCGAGGCTGGCGGATTACATCGAGCAACGGAATGCGCTGAAGCAGAAAACCGTGCTCGCGTTCACGTATCCGGGCATCGTGACCATCATCGCGTTTGGCATCGTCACGTTTCTGCTGAGTTACGTGGTGCCGCAGGTCGTCAATGTGTTTGCATCGACGAAACAGGCGCTTCCGTTCCTCACCGTCATGATGATGGTGCTCTCCGCCTTCGTCCGAAGTTACTGGTGGGCCGTGCTGATCGCCGTCGTGCTGTTCGCGTGGATGATTCGAAGCATTTTGAAACGCCCCGGCCCGCGCATGGGGTTCGACCGATGGCTTTTGACCGCGCCGCTCATCGGCAAACTGGTGCGCGGCTATAACACGGTGCGCTTCGCCAGCACGCTAGCCATTCTCACCGCCGCCGGCGTGCCGATTCTGCGCGCGCTGCAAGCTGCAGGCGAAACGCTCTCGAACACGGCAATGCGCAATAACGTGGATGACGCCATCGTGCGCGTGCGCGAAGGCTCGTCGTTGTCGCGCGCGCTTGGCAACACGAAGACGTTTCCGCCCGTGCTGGTCCGTCTGATCCGCTCCGGAGAAGCGACCGGCGACGTCACCACCATGCTCGACCGCGCGTCCGAAGGCGAAGCGCGCGAACTCGAACGCCGCACGATGTTCCTGACAAGCCTGCTCGAACCGCTGCTCATTCTGGCGATGGGCGGCTTCGTGCTGGTGATCGTGCTCGCGGTGATGCTGCCGATCATCGAACTGAATAATCTGGTGCAGTAATGGTGGACGCCCTGCAAACTCGCCTGCTTTCGTTGGCCGCGCTCGCGCTTTTCTGCGTGACAGTCACGTATTGGGTCGTCACACTGACCTCGCGCGAAACCGCGCCGCTGCCCGCTGCCGCCGCGACGCGCACGCCATCGGTCGAAATGGCCGCGACCATCTTCGGCGGCCAGCTCGAACATCAGGCCAATCAGGATGTCCATCTGTTCGGCATTCTGGCGCTTCAGGGCGGCGCGGCGGCCATCGTCAGTTATGGCGGCGAACCGGCGAAGGCCATCTCGCTCGGCAGTCCGCTCACGCAGGGCGTGAAGCTCTCGGAAGTGCGGGCGCGGTCGATCATCATCGAACGAAACGGCGGCGCGAAGTCGGAGATCTTCCTGCCGCAAGTGCCGCCCGGGCCGACGATTTATGTGCGCTGATGCGTACGTGATGCGGCTGAAAGCGGATCGATAGAATAATCGGTTTTGGCCGAAGAAAGACGGCCGGGACCGATAACTCATTTTCAATCAAGAGGTAGTAGTCATGCAGATGTGGACACAACGCCGCATGCAAGCAGTACAGGTTGCAAAAGCCCGCCGTCAGCGCGGTTTCACGCTGATCGAAATCATGGTTGTGATCGCCATTCTCGGCATTCTCGCTGCGCTGATCGTGCCGAAAATCATGAGCCGTCCGGACGAGGCGCGCCGCGTCGCGGCGAAGCAGGACATCGGCACCATCATGCAGGCGATGAAACTGTATCGACTCGACAATGGCCGTTATCCGACGCAGGAGCAAGGTCTTCGTGCGCTGATCGAAAAGCCGTCGACGGAGCCGGTGCCTAACAACTGGAAGGATGGCGGTTATCTGGAACGCCTGCCGGCGGATCCGTGGGGCGGTCAGTACCAGTATCTGAATCCGAGCGTGCACGGTGAAATCGACGTTTTCAGCTACGGCGCGGATCAGAAAGCGGGCGGTGAAGATAACGATGCCGACGTCGGCTCGTGGCAATAGAGCGGTTGAGAGATCAGCGTGAACGGGCATTCAAAAGCGCGTCGTCAAGCAGGATTTACGCTGCTGGAAATGCTCGTCGTGCTGGTCATCGCGGGCCTGCTGGTGTCGCTCGCCTCGTTGCAGCTTACGCGCAATCCGCACACCGATCTCAACGAGGAAGCGCAGCGGCTCGCGCTGCTGTTCGAATCCGCGGGCGATGAAGCGCAGGTCCGCGCGCGGCCCATCGCGTTTCAGCCGCTGGAAGGCGGCTTTCGCTTCGACATTCGCACCGAGGACGGCTGGCGTCCGCTGCGCGACGAGCTGCTGCGCGCGCGCCGCTGGGAAGGCGGCGTGACGAACGTGCAGATTCAGTTTCTGGATTCGGACCGCGAAGTGAGCCGGCTAGTGTTCGGCACCGAAGCCATCGATACACCGATGGAAATCACGCTCATCTCGCCAGTGGGCTGCGCGACGATCATCGGCAGCGGCAATGGACGCTTCGAGGTGCGGTGATGTGTCGTAAGAAACAGCAGCGTGGTTTTACGATGATCGAAGTCCTGGTCGCGCTCGCAATCATCGCGGTGGCGCTGGCGGCGTCACTGCGTGCGGTGGCGTCGCTGGCGACGAGCGAGGCGGATTTGCATCGGCGTCTGCTGGCGGGATGGAGCGCGGACAACGAACTCGCGCAATTGCGCCTGTCGAATGAATTTCCGAACATCGGCGAGAAATCGTTCGATTGTTCACAAGGCAATTTGAAGCTGGTTTGCCAACAACGTACGACGCAAACGCCGAATCCGATTTTCCGGCGCGTCGAGATTGTGGTAACGTCGCCGGGACACAGAGGCACGCTGGCGCAAATGGTGACGGTGGTGGGGAATGAAACACAGCGTTCGCTCTGACCGCCGTATGAAGCAGCGGGGTTTTACACTGCTGGAAATGCTCATTGCAATCGCCATTCTCGCTGTGATCGCGGTGCTGTCGTGGCGCGGCCTAGATTCGGTGATGCGTGGCCGCTCGACGGTCGCGGCGTCGATGGAAGACGAGCGCGTGGTCGCGCAGTTGTTCGATCAAATGCGCATCGACGCACGTCAGGCCGCAACCGACGACGAAGCGGGCCAGCCCGCCGTGTCGATCGGCAATGGCAATTTGCAGATCGTGCGCGGGCTATTCGAAGTAGGCCGCGCGCCGCGCTTGCAGGTGGTGCGGTATCGGCTGTCGAATGGACGGATCGTGCGGTACGCGTCGCCACCGCTGTCGAACGTCGGCGAAGTGCGCCGCGCGTTAGGCGGCGACACGAACGGCTGGAGCGCGATTGCGCTGATGGGCGGCGTTGGCTCTATGGCGGCGCGCGTGTATATCCCGCAGAAAGGCTGGACCACGCGCATGGCCGACGTGCTCGCGCAGATCAACGAGAACGATAACAACCTGGAGGTGCCGCAACTCGGCAATGCGCTGCTGTTGCGAGCGGTGTCAGGGGTTCAGGTGGCGGTCGGTGCGCGCAATCTCGCCAACCCGATTACGCGCGTTTTTCTGGTCGGAGAGTGACGATGCGTGCTTCTTCCTTACGCATGAAAGAAAAAGGCGTTGCGATCATCAGCGCGTTACTGGTCGTCGCGCTGTCGGCCATTCTCGTATCGGGCATGTTGTGGCGGCAGCAGGTTCAGATGCGGCGGATCGAGAATCAGCGTTTGCTGGCGCAGGCGCAGTGGATTTCGCGCAGCGCGCTCGACTGGACGCGCCTCATTCTGCGTTCCGAAGCGGATACGTTGTCCACCGTGACGTATCTCGGCGGCGTGTGGGGTGTGCCGATCGCCAAGACGCGCTTGTCGGATTTTCTCGGGCAGATCGGCGAAGTGCGCGCGCAGGAAGGCGCGTCGACGTATCTGTCGGGATCGATCAAAGATGCGCAGGCGAAGTTCAACCTGCGCAATCTCGTCGCCACGCCGACGCCCGGCGTGCTGACGGTGAATGTCGAACAGATTCAGGCGTTCCAGAGACTGCTGACGATGGTCGGTCTGAACGGCTCGCTGGCGAAGACGGTCGCGTTGCAGATGCGCGCGAGCCTCGCGCGTTCCGCGACGCGCTTTCAGGCGCAGCAAGGCGCGAGCGGCGCGGTGGCGACGAGTTTGTCGGAAGCGGTCATGTCGGCGATTGCGCAAGGCGGCATGGGCGGCGGCAATTTCACCGACGATCCGGGCCTGAAGGACACCGACAGCAATTCGCCGGTCGCGCCCTTGCAGATGATCAGCGTCGATTCGCTGCTCGACGTGCCGGGCTTCTCGCCGGAAGCCGTCAACAAGCTGAGGCCGTTCGTCACCGTGTTGCCCACGACCTCGCCTATCAACGCGAACACCGCGCCCGCCGAAGTGATCGCGGCTGTGGTGCCGGGGATGAATCTGGCGCAGGCGCAGGCGTTCGTCGCGCGCCGTGCCACCGTGTTTTTCCACGATACCGGCAACGTGCAGCTCGCGCTGGCCGGTGCGGGCGTGCAGGCGACATCGGCCATCGATCCGAATGAAATCGATGTGAACACGAAGTACTTTGTGATCCACGGGCGCGTCGAACACGAACGTGCGCAGCTGGAGCGCGTGACGCTGTTGTATCGCGATCCGACGACGCACACGACACGCGTCGTCTACACGCGCGACGCGCTTTGACCATGAATAAAAGGAAGTGGCCTTTGAGCACACTGATCGTTTTTCTCCCGCCGCGCGATCCGGCGGTGCGCTCGGAAGAGTGGCAGCTGCCGGATCTGCCGTTCATGCTGCTCGCCAAGCGCGGGGAGCAGCAACGCGTCGGCCGGGCCGCGCTCGGGCTGCTGCCGCACGCCAACGCGACCGTGCTGATCGTCGCCGCACGCGACACGCTTTTGCTTGCCGCCGCCGTGCCGCCGCTGAAAGGGCCGCGCTTGCGTCAGGCGCTGCCGAACGTCGTCGAGGATCAGCTCATTCAGGATCCGCAGATGTGTCACATCGCGGTCGATCCCATGGCGCTGCCGGATGGCAAACGCGTGGTCGCGGTGATCGATCGCGGCTGGTTCCGCTTTGTGCTCGATGCGTTCGCGGCGACGGGACATCGCAATGTGAAGGCCGTTCCGGCAATGCGTTGTTTGCCGGTGCCGGCTTCCGTCGAACCGGTCGAGTCGGCTGACGAAGAAGTTGCGGAGGCTCCGCTTACGCCTTTCGTCGTCGGCTTGCTCGGCCGTGTCGTTTCGACCGCGCCCGCACTGATCGGTGAAATTGCCACGCCGGCTGCGCTTTCCACGTCGCGGCGCATCGAAATTGCCATTGCGCGTGGCGAACGCGCGGCACTTGGCGAAGGGCTCGCGCTGCCGGAAGAATCCATCGCGTCGACACTCGACGCGCTCGCAGGCACACATCCCGCCTACGTCTATTCGCTCGTCGATATGCCGGGTGATGAACCGCGCCTGTCGGCATCGCGCACGGTAGCGATGAACAACGTGCCCGGCGCGCAGCCGCTCGCGTTCGAAGCCATCGCGCGCAATGCGCTTGGCAGCCGCTTCGATCTCTGCCAGTTCGAATTCGAAGCGCAGCCGTGGCGCCTGGACCGCGCGACCATGCGCCGCTTGCGTGTGCCGGTGGCGCTCGTGGCGGTGTCAATCATCGTGTGGATCATTGGCGTGAATGTGCAGTGGCTTCAGCTTTCCCTCCAGCGCGACGCTATTGCCGCGCAGGAAACGGAATTGCTGCTCAATGCTTTCCCGAAGACGACCGTCATGCTCGACGCACCCGGTCAGATGACGACGAACCTCGACCGGCTACGGGTGGTGTCGGGCGATCTGTCGCCATCGGATTTTCTTTCGCTCGCCGATGGTCTCGCGCGTTCGCTCGGGCCGGTGCCGGTGAACGGCATCGCGGGCATGGATTACCGCGAGCGTCATCTCGAAGTGACGTTCAAGCCCGAAACGAAGGTCGATCCCGACCTAAGCAAGCGCCTCGCGGCAAACGGCCTGAACAGTGCGATCGATACGAATACGGGTAAATGGACCATCAGGAGCGGCCAATGAAAAAGGAAATCGGACGTTCTCTGTCGGAATTCTGGGAAGCGCGCACGCAGCGCGAGAAGACCATTTTGCTGTGGGGCGGCTTGCTGCTCGCACTCGTGATTGTTTATCTCGTGCTGTGGACACCCGCGTACGAAGGCCGTGCGCGTCTGCACGAAACGCTGCCGGGCATGCAACGCCAACTCGCCAACATGACGGCGCAAGCCAACGAAGCCGGTGCGCTCGCGGGCAACGCGGACGACATCACGCCGACCGGCGGTGCGCTACGCGATGCGCTTTCCAAATCCCTTTCCGATGCCGGCATGCAGCCGACCAACGTGCAGGTGATCGGTGCGGCGGTGCAATTTACGCTGAAGAACGCATCGTTCCCGAATTGGACCGTTTGGCTCGACGACGCGCGTCGCCAGTTCAAGGTGCAGGTGAACGAGGCGCACATCACGGCGGGCAAGCCGGATGGCCAAGTGGACCTGACTGCATCCGTGCAACCGGCAACCGTCAAATGAATTACTGGACACGACGCCTGCGGATGACGCTGCCCGCGATCTTCGTGATCGTGCTGTCGGTCGCCGGCACGCTGCTCGCCATGATGCCCGCTGCATGGATCGTCCCGCAGTTCACCAGGGCGACGCGCGGACACATCAACCTCGTCGATCCGAACGGCTCGCTGTGGCACGGCTCGGCCACGCTGATGCTTGCTGCGGGCAGCGACGGCTCCGGCGCGACGCTGCTGCCGGGGCGCGTGGAATGGACGACATCGTTCTGGCCGCTGTTCACGGGCCGCGTGCATATGACGATGCGGCAGACGGAAGCCATGCCGGATCCCGTCATCGTCGATGTTAACCTGCGCGGCGCGACGCTTTCGGCAGGACAAATTGCTGTGCCCGCGACGCTGCTCGCGGGCCTGGGCGCGCCGTTCAATACGCTGAACTTCGAAGGATCAGTGCGGCTATCGTGGACGGAGTTTCGCGTGCTCGGGCAGAACACGTACGGTCAACTGGCCGTGACGCTCGACGACATGGCGTCGAGCGTGTCGCGCGTGCAGCCGCTCGGGTCGTATCGCGTGGCGTTGCAGGCGCAGGGCACGCAGGCGGGCATCGATCTTTCGACAAGCCGTGGTGCGCTTATTCTGACCGGCAACGGGTCGATCTCGCAGCAATCGACGTCGTTTCAGGGCACGGCGAAGGCCGCGCCGGATCAGCGCGAAAATCTGGCAGGATTGCTGAATCTGCTGGGACGGCACACGGATCCGGATACCGTTGCGCTGACCCTTGTGCGATAAACGTTAAGCATGATTCGGCGCGGATACCGCAACCGGCGCTTGCACCGCGCCCGTTTCGGTATCCATCTGCGCGGCGTCCCAGCTACCGCCGAGCTCTTTTACCAGACCTACCGACGACACCATCCGCTGACCCGCGATATTCGACAGCTTCTGCTGCGCGGTGAACGTGGTCGTCTGCGCCGTCAGCATGCTGATATACGCGACGGTTCCCGCCTTGTACTAATTGTTGACGATCGCTAACGCCTGCTGCGCCGACGCCACGGCCTGTTCCTGCACGACGATTTCCCGCTCCAGAATGCGCAGCGGCGCGAGGTTGTCCTCGACGTCCTGGAACGCGGTCAGCACCGTTTGCCGATACGTCGCGACATCCTGATCGTAAGCGGCGCGGCTCGGCTCGAGCGTCCAGAAACGCGACGGCGCGCGCAGCAATTGCGAAAAGATAGAGCTTTGGAAGCCGTCTTGCGCGGACAGCGTGATCGTCGGAAAGTACGCGGCGATTTCAACACCGATCTGCTCGTTCGCCGCCTTGCGCTCCGCCGACGCGATATCCGGCCGCCGCTCCAGAATGGCCGACGGCAACTGCGCGGGCACGGGAGGCGACGTGGCATCGAGCGGAATGGCGGGAATGGAAAAGGTCGATGCCGTTTCGCCCACGAGCATGGCAATAGCATACTTATATTGCGCACGCGCCACGCCTTTATTGATGGCCGATGCCTGCGCGGACTGCAACTGCGTTTGAGCCTGAATCACGGCCGAACGCGCGACGATGCCCTGCGCGTACTGATTCTGCGTGAGCGTCAGCGATTGCTGATACGCAGCAACGGTGTCGTCGAGCAGCTTTTGCTGGGGGTCGAGCGAGCGCAGGTTGAAGTAGGTTTGTGCGAGCGTGGCCTGTGTGGACAAACGCACGTTTGCCAGATCGGCTGCCGCGCCCTGCTGTCCTGCCTTCTGCTCAGCGACCTGACGGCGCACGCTGCCCCAGAGGTCCGACTCCCACGTAGCGTCGAGCGACACGCTGTATTTGTTGATTGACCCTGTCTGACCGAAGCTCGAACTGCTCGTCGAGCAGTTGTGCGCGCCCGTTCCCGAACGCGATGCCGAAGCCGCCGCGCCCATGGTCGGAAATGCGGTCCGCGCTTCGCCGACGAGCGCCTGCGCCTGCCGATACACCGCCGCATATTGCGCACCGTCTGATTCGATGTGTTGATCTGTGCTTCGAAATCGTTCAGGCGGGGTCGTTATAAATGGTCCATCAGCTTCCGCGATCTGCCTGATCGTTCGGCTGCGCGACTTTCCAGCCTTCGGGCGCTTCCTTGTACGTTGCCGGAACGGAAACCGTGGGACGCTGATAATCCGGCCCGACCGCGCAGCCGGCCACGAACACGGCAAGCGCGATGGCGCTCAGGCGCCACGCAGCGCGAGCGGAAAAGGAGGAAGCAAAAGCGGCTGAACGATAAGGCATTGTGGGTCGAAGTCCTGTCGGCGCGCCGCGCGGATTAGTGAGTCGATAAGCGGCATACCGGGATGGTAACGGAATGCCCGGCGCGCGGTTCAACTTCGACGTCAGACGGTCGAAACATGAGAAAGACGCGCGTCAAGCAGACGTTAGCGTAACGGCTCCGCCGTAAGCTGGGTGTTACATCGGAGGGAGAACAGGTTACGGCAGTTTACGCTACGCGCCGCCGTTTCCGGGGCAGGCGCAATGCGCCGGCAGCAGCGCGGGCTTGGATGCACTCGAAACCTTCGCCGCCGCCATGCGCTGACGCCGGTTTTCATACCAGCCCATTCCGAGGATAGCGAACGAACCGCCCGGCAGCAGAAACACGATCAGATACAACGCGAGTTTCCACGACGTCATTTTCTGCGGGACGATCGGCTGGAAAAAGAAGGGCAGTGGTTTTTGAGCCGCTCGCGCAGTGAAGCGGATCGGCGGGTGATCGAACTGAGCCTGACCGAGTGCGGTCGCAATGCCGCTGTGCGCCTGCCGCAAATAGGCGCGTCGGTACTGAACGAAACGCTGTAAGGCTTCAGCCGCGCCGAACTCGATCTGCTAACTTCGATGTTTGCGCGGATCATCGGAAACGCGCCGTCGGTCGAATGTAGTGACGAGGAAAGCGACTAGGCATCGACCGAAACACGAAGATAAGCGCGCCCAAATTACTGTCTGGGCAGAGAATGTCGCGGCATAAAAATTTGCCGGGGGAACTAACATGTCTACAACAATTGCCAGCACCGTACCCACGCCGCGCCCGCTGACTGGCGGTGTCCTCGCGTTGCTCACGATGGGCCTCGCGCTCGGCACCTTCATGGAAGTGCTGGACACGTCCATCGCCAACGTTGCGATGCCGACGATTTCCGGCAGCCTGGCGTCACAACGAGCGAAGGCACGTGGGTGATTTCCTCGTACTCGGTTGCGTCCGAGATTGCAGTGCCCCTTACCGGCTGGCTCGCGCGGCGCGTCGGCGAAGTGAAACTCTTCAAGATTTCCGTGCTGCTGTTCTCGCTCGCCTCGGTGCTATGCGGATTCGCGCACAACTTCGAATCGCTAATTGCGTTCCGGCTGCTGCAAGTCCTCGTGTCCGGGCCGATGGTCCCGCTCTCGCAGACCATCCTCATGCGCAGCTATCCGCCGGGAAAGCGCGGCCTCGCGCTCGACCTCTGGGCGATGACCGTCATCGTCGCGCCGATATTCGGGCCCGTGATGGGCGGCTATATCACCGACAACTACACGTGGCCGTGGATTTTCTATATCAACGTGCCGATCGGAGTATTCTCGCGGCGATCGCGTTCTTCCTGCTGCGCGGGCATGAAACAAGACGACGAAACAGCGCATCGACGGCGTCGGGCTGACGCTGCTCGTGATCGGCGTCGCCACGCTTCATATGATGCTCGACCTCGGCAAGGACCGCGACTGGTTCAATTCGAGCTTCATCGTGACGCTAGCAATCGTGTCGGCGGTGTCGCTCGCGCTTATGTTTTCGCGTGGGAGCTCACGGAGAAGGAACCGGTCATCGACCTGTCGCTGTTCAGGGATCGCAACTTTGCGATGGGCGTGCTCATCACGTCGCTGGGCTTTCTCGCACTCGTTCTTTCGCCGATGATCGGTAGAAGATGCATCGCCTGAATTTGCGCGTTTATCGTGTTCGCGTTCGTGTCGTACTGGAATTCGACGTTTTCGCTCGATGTGCCGGTTTCACCAAATTGTCCTGCCGCGCTTGATTCAGGGCAGCGGCGTGGCGACGTTCTTCGTGCCGATGACGGCCATCACGCTATCCAGCGTGTCGGACGATCGGTTGGCGCGCGCGGCGGGCCTGGTTATCGGGCGCGATAGGCACGGCAGCGAGTACGACGTTCTGGGAACACAACATGATCCGGCATCACGCGTGGCTGACGGAATCTGTCACGGCGTATTCGCCCGATACAACCAGCTATCTCGATGCGTTGAGCAGCTTCGGCTTGTCCGGACCGGCATTGCACGTGCAGCTGGATCGCATGTGACGGCGCAGGCTTACCATGATGTCGACCAACGACTTCTTCCGCATTTCCTACTATGGATTTCTGTTGCTGGCCGTGATGGTGTGGCTGATGCGCCCGAAGAAAGGCGAAGGCGCGTCAGCATCGATCGGACACTAAGCGCCGTTATTGCGGCGTAAGCGTCTGATTGGACTGGCCCGGCTGGCTGTCGAGATTCATGGGGACCGGATTGACTGCACGCCGTCTAGCTGCTGCGGCTGGGCGGGAACCTGCGCCTGCGGCGTCACATAACGCGCTGTCGATGGACCGTTGCGCACGAATTGCTTGAAGTCCGTGCCCGCCTGCCACGGCCCGGCTCGTAGCCGGCCAGCAGCGTGAACGACATAGCGGCGAGCGTCGCGCCTGTGAGTTTGATGCTCATCGTTTTACCGGAAATCATGGTAGTTGAACCTTTTTTACAGACCGATAAGGGCGATGTTTCCACGAGTATCGGGCTGTTGCAAAACATTTGCCGGCGTGCGGCATTGATATCGGGAACAGATGGCTCAGACGCCTTCCCGATCCGGCTGATAGTCGCGGTACGCGGCAACAAACGCATCGAACGATTCGTCGTCCGCGCGTTCGACCGCCGTCTGATCTTCGATCGACTGTGCAGCAAGCGCCTGCATTTCGCGTTCCTCATCAGCCGAGAGAGGATGCTTTAGGAACGTTTCCGCATGTTGACGGCTGATGCCGAGCGCGAAGGCATCGAAGGAAAGATGCTGGTCGCGCATGATTTGTAGCACGCGTGCCGAAGGCGTCAACGTCGCATCCGAAACGCGCGGGCGCAGCGACGCCAGCGCGCGCGTGTGCTCGGTATCGCCATTGAACTTGTCGAGCGTCGCGGCGACGGGCGCGATGGCATCTAATAAATCGGTGGCCCATTGTTCGAGCGAAACTGTTTGGCCGTCCCGGTTAAGCGTGAGTCCTGACTTGCGCCCTTCCTTTGCCACCGTGCTGAAGTTGCCGTTTGCTTCGATATTCGCCTCGGGCGGCAGCAGCGGGCTGTTTTCGAGCGCGCAATACAACAGATACGCATCCAGAAAGCGCGCCGTTTTCAGTGCGATGCCCGTCGGCACGAACGGATTGATATCCAGGCAACGCACTTCGATGTACTGCACGCCGCGCTCCGCCAGCGCGCTCAACGGGCGCTCGCCGGAACGCGTGACGCGCTTCGGGCGGATGGTCGAATAGAACTCGTTTTCGATCTGTAGGACGTTCGTGTTGATCTGCACCCACTCGCCGTCCCGCTGCGTACCGATCGTCTGATACGGCGGATATGGCTGGCTCACCGCGCGCGCGAGGACGTCACAGTAAGCATCGAGATTGTCGTAGTTCGGCAGCAGGTCGGACTGCACGGGATTGTTCGTGTAGCCGAGATCGCTCATGCGCAAGCTCGTTGCGTACGGCAGATAAAAAGTGTCGGCATCGAATTGTTCGAGCTTGTGCGACTTGCCTTCGACGAAGCGCTTGTTCAACGCGGGCGATGCGCCGAACAGATACATCAGCAGCCAACTCGTGCGGCGGAAGTTGCGGATCAGCGCGAAGTAACGCTCCGACTGAAAATCCTGCGCCGGCAATTTATTCGATATATCCAGCGCCGCCCACGCGCGCCATACGTCTTCATGCAACGAGTAGTTATAGTGAATTCCGGCGATGCATTGCATCGTGCGCCCGTAACGCAGCGACAGGCCACGCCGATAAACCTGCTTCAGCTTGCCGATATTCGACATGCCGTAATAGCCGATGGGAATCTCGTCTTCGGGCGGAAGCGAGTTGGGCATGGAATCGTTCCACAGCACTTCGTCGCCCATGTGAGCGTGCGCGAAGCGATGCAGCTTGTCGAGCCAGGCCAGCGTCAACGCGACATCGCTCAATGCAGGCGTGATGAGTTCGACGAGCGCTTCGGAGTAATCGGTCGTGATGTACGGATGCGTCAACGCCGAACCGAACGACGCCGGATGCGGCGTCATGGCAAGCGAGCCATCCGGCCGGACGCGCAAACTTTCTTTTTCGATGCCGCGCAAGCCTTGGCGTAGTGCATCGGCATGCGGACCGGCCGCGAGCGCAGCCAGCCTGCGTTCGAAGGCGCGGGCCCGGGCAGCGGGAACTTCAGCGTAAGCGAAATTCTTGTTTGACATGAAGCGTGGAGTGATGCGCGCGAATGAGCCCGCGCTGGATATAATGCTAAGATATTAAATATTTTAACATCTTGGTGTAGGCCTTGCTTGAACCCACAACTGGCAAGGGTTTGCTGGATTCTCAGGACATTTGCAGGGCGGTTCCCCGAAGAAAAAACGTCCGCGCGTCTTGCGACGGCGGACGTTTCATTAAGTTTCTTCACGCTACTCAGTTCTTGCCGATGCCCTTGCGCTCCGTATCCAGCAGCGTTTCCTTGCGCATCATTCCCCATTTATAACCGGCGATGGATCCATCCTTGCCGATCACGCGATGACATGAAATTGCCAGCGCCACCGGATTCGTGCCGCACGCGTTGGCGACGGCCCGCACGGTGCGCGGCGATCCCACCTCTTCGGCGATCTCCGTATGCTGGATATAATGCTAAGAAACTGCGCGTCTTCGCCGTACGGAATCTGGCGAAGCGCATCCCAGACGCGTCGTTGAAATGCGGTCGCGTTGATATCGAGCGGCAGGTCGAAGCGCTCGCTTCTGCCACTGAGATACGCGCGAATCTGCACGACGAAGGGCTCCATTTTTTGCTGTTTTCGATGTGTTCGGCCTGCGCGAAATCGGCGGCGAGTTGCTTTTCGAGCGCCTCGATATCGTCACCGAAAGCGATCTTGCAGACGCCCTTGTCCGTCGCCGCGACAAGCACGTTGCCGAGTGCCGTTTCGGCGATGGTGTATCGAACCGTCAGTCCCGCGCCCTTGCGCTTGTACGCGGACGGCGTCATCCCCGATTCCGCCGATGCCGCCTCATACATGCGCGACGGCAAGCCGAATTCGACATCGTGCGTGGTGCGCGTAACGTCGCTGCCGCGCTGAAGCGCCTCGCGCAGCACGCCCGCGCGCCGTGCCGCCTGATACTGCCGCGGCGATTCCTGACGATGCGCGTACAGACGCTGCAAGTGGAACGGATTGACACGTGCACGGCATCGCCCAATTGCATGAGCGTGATGTGCTGCTGCGGATCGGCATCGAGCACCTTGCACGCGTGTTCGACGATCGCTAGTTCGTGCGGCAGGCTCGTCGACTGGCAGCGCTTGCACGGGCGGTAGCTGGCGCGCTCGGCGGCATCGGTCGTGGCGAAGAATTCGACGTTCTCCCGGCGCGGCGCCCGCGATGCACACGACGGCCAGCAAAGCACGTCCGTGGTGCGCACGGCGAAGAAGAACGCACCGTCCGCGTTGCGGTCGCGCTTGGTGACGGCTTGCCAGCGGCTTTCCTCTGTCTTGAATTCGGAATCAATTTCGATATTCATGTTGACCTCGATGGCTTTAGAGTATGAGTCACTCTAAAGCCCGTCTGATCAGGTTACGCGCCATTTCTTGCGCTGTCATTTGCCGTCCAGACCGCGCGTGACATAGAAAGTGACTTCAGATGCAACACCTCGACGTCATTGGGGTTTCTACGAAAGTTTCGTTTCTATTGCGTCGCGTCACGTTGCTGTGTAACTATGTAATATGGGAACTGTTTTCTTATGATATGGATTTAACCCGCCGCTTTTAGGCGGCTTTTTTTTGGTACGCCGAGCATGCGCAACAGCTTGGGGATACGAGTTTCCTGTCCAACCTGATGGTGGTGAAGGATTAGCGACACGCAAGGGCGTCGTCGTGAGGCGGGGTCTGAAGGAAGCGTGTACCAAAGCCACGACCTGACGAACAGAAACCAGGGCCTACCCGGGCGGAC
>LELG01000239.1 GCA_001045575.1 Candidatus Burkholderia pumila | reverse complement strand
CCGGGAGCTGACGGTTCGCGGGGTCGATCGGGAGCTGGCCGCCCCAGACAGAACGCGCACTCACCAATCGCTATCTCGGCTCCCTTGGCCTTCCATCGTTGCGTCGATAGCCGGGCAACCGATCACCGATCCGAATCGCCGTGTACGGACCCCTACGCACGGCGGTTGTGTAGGAGGGGGCGGGCCGCGAGGCTTGCCCCCTATCCCGATTTTCTTTGCCGGCCTCTGCGTAGGGAAGCGCAAAGGCGCTTTCGCTTCGTTCAAACCGTTCCGTCGCGCAACTCGCGGCGCAAGATCTTGCCGACGTTGCTCTTCGGCAAATCGTTGCGGAATTCGATCATGCGCGGGCGCTTGTAGCCCGTGAGCCGCTCCTTGCAATACGCCATGACATCGGCTTCGGTGAGGCTCTGATCCTTGCGCACGATAAATAACTTCACCGCCTCGCCCGAGTTCTGATCCTTGATGCCGACCGCCGCGACTTCGAACACGCCTGGCAGCATGGCGACGACATCCTCGATTTCGTTCGGATACACGTTGAAGCCGGACACCAGAATCATATCCTTCTTGCGATCGACGATCTTCACGTACCCGCGCTCGTCGAACACACCGACGTCGCCGGAGCGGAAGAAGCCATCGGGCGTCATGACCTTGGCGGTTTCATCGGGGCGATTCCAGTAACCCGCCATCACCTGCGGACCGCGAATGCAGATTTCGCCAGGCTGACCGTACGGGACTTCGTTGTTGTCATCGTCACGAATGGCGATTTCCGTCGATGGCAACGGCAGGCCGATGGTCCCCATATATTCGGTCGCGGTCACCGGATTGCACGTGACGCACGGCGAAGTCTCTGACAACCCGTAACCTTCGATGATCGGCACGCCCGTCACGCTGAACCAGCGCTTCGCCACCGCTTCCTGGACGGCCATGCCGCCGCCGTTCGCTGCTATCAGCTTCGAGAAGTCGAGCTTGCCGAAATTCGGATGATTCAGAAGCGCGTTGTATAGCGTGTTGACCGCCGGGAACGTGTTGATGGCGATGCCCTTCAGTTCCCTGATCGTCCCGGCGATATCGCGCGGATTCGGAATCAGCACGCAGAGACCGCCGGTTCGGATCGTCAGCAGCCCGCACACCGTCAGCGCGAAAATGTGATACAGTGGCAGCATGGTTACGCACACGAACTGGTCGATATCCGGCCGCTGCTTTCTCGCCGGATCGAGCCAGACTTCGGATTGAAGCACGTTTGCGATCAGGTTCCGGTGCGTCAGTGTCGCGCCCTTCGCCACGCCCGTCGTGCCGCCGGTGTATTGGAGGAAGGCGACGTCGTCGGGGTTTTGCTCGATGGATTTCAGTTCGTGACGCGCGCCTTCGGACAGCGCATCGTTGAAACGCGTGCTGCCCGGCAAACTCCACTCCGGTACGCGCTTCTTCACGCGTCGCACGACAAAGTTCACAAGCAAGCCCTTCACGCCCATCAAATCGCCCATCGACGCGACGACCACGTGCCTGATCGCCGTGTTCTTCGCCACGGCCTGCAACGTGCGCGCGAAGTTTTCCAGAATGACGATGGCCTGCGCGCCGCTGTCCTTGAGCTGATGCTCCAGTTCACGCGGCGTGTAAAGCGGATTCACATTGACGACGATGTACCCCGACCACAGCACAGCCGCAATCGCAACGGGATACTGCAGCACGTTCGGCATCATCAGCGCGATGCGCGCGCCCCGCTTCAGCCCCTTCTGCTGGAACCAGACGGCGAGGCACTTCGACATGTTGTTGAGTTCGGCGTACGTGATCGCCTGCCCCATGCACAGAAATGCGCGCCGCTCGCAGTTCTGGCGAAAACTGTCCTGTAGTAACTCGGAGACGGACCGGTACGCCGATGCGTCGATCTCCGCAGGTACACCGGCCGGATAGGACTTCAGCCAGAGTTTATCCATTCGGCATCTCCTTTATATGATTTTTGAATGGTCGTGCTAAAATGAAATGCTAGCCGCTCGGTTCCGTCGTTCCGACAACGGGCTTAGACGCCATCTGCCAGTTTTCATCGAATGTTTCCTGCTGGTACACATCAATGCGCTGCACTTCGACCAGGCAGTCATAGAACGTGGCCGATCCCCCGAGATCGGTCAAAGCCTGGCTCGTTACCTGATTTGCGTTGCTGCCATCGGGCGACAATTTTTTCCACCAGATCGACAATCCGACGACGACGCCTTCGCGTGCGAGTTCGGTGACGCGGGCGCACACCTGCATTGAACCGCGATCGTTGAAGATTCATACGAGCATATCCTCTTCGATGCCGCGCCTTCGCATCGGCGGGATGAATATCGAGATGCGGCTGGCCTTCCGTCGACCGCAGGCTTTCGACGTTCACGAAACTGCTGTTGAAGAAATTGCGCGCGGGCGGCGAAATCATTGCGAGCGGACAACGCGCAGCGAGTTCGGGCGTGCCGTTTGCCGATTCATACGGCAGCAGATAGTCGGGCAGCGGATCGAGGCCTTCTTTTTTCAACCGATCGCTGTAGAACTTGCATTTCCCGGATGGCGTGCGGAAACCGCCTTGCGCAAGCGGCGCGTCTTCGATGTTCAGCTTGAGCCAGCCTCCGGTCTTGAGTTCGACCCAATTGCGGCCCTTGAGTGCGGGATCGTTCCAGCGGAAAGCCTTCGATGCGAGTTGTTCGTCTGTTTCGAACAGCGCCGGTTCGGTCAGGCCCATCGCGCGCGAGACCGCGGAAGAAGTCCGTGTTCGTGCGTGCGTCGCCGACGGATTGGATCGCGGGCAAATTCGCCATTACATGTGTGTGACCGTACGACTTGTGTACATCCAAGTGTTCGATCTGTGTAGTCGCCGGGAAGATCAGATCCGCATAGTCAGCGGTATCTGTCTGGAAGTGTTCGAGAACGATCGTGAACAGATCCTCGCATGCGAAGCCGGCTGTGACTTTCTCCGAATCGGGCGCGACCTCGACGGGATTCGAATTGTAGACGATTCAGCGCTTCGACTTTCGGGCCGAAGGTTTCATCGCCGGGATGGAGCAGCGCATCGCCGATTGCATTCATGTTGATGACCCGCGGCAGCTTGTTTGGCCAACCACCCCGGCAGCAAGTCGGGCCGTTCGAGCGCGGCATTGTCGATGGGTGCCCAGCCTGACGACGACAGCAATAGCGCCCGTCCGCACGATCACTCCACGCACCCGTCAGCGACGGCAGGCAGCGACGGTGCGCGTTGCGTTTCCGCCGCCGCGCGTGCGTTGCATGCCATAGTTGAGGCGAATCGCGGATTTCTTTGTTGACCCGTAAGCGCGCGCGAGTTCGACGATCGTTTCTTCGCTGATGCCGCAAATGTCGGCCACGCGCGCGGGCGGATATAGCGCGGCGCATTCGCCGAAACCGAGCGTATGAGCATCGACATAGTCACGGTCGATCAGATTTTCGCGGATCAGCACGTGAATCATGCCGAGCGCCAACGCTGCATCCGTGCCGAGCCGCAGCGCGATGTGCTGATGACACTTCTCCGCCGTCAGCGACTTTATATGGATCGATGGCGATGAGTTTCGCGCCGCGCCGCTTCGCTTCCTGCACACGCGTCCCAAAATGCAGGCTCGATGCGATCGGGTTCGAGCCCCAGATCAAAATCAATTCGCTTTCTTCGAAGAACTCGACGTGCATGCCGAGACTCGCGCCGTACGTGTATTTGAGCCCGGCCACGCCAGCCGCCGCGCAAATCATGCAGTCCAGCCGCGAAGCGCCGAGCACATTCAAGAAACAACGCGCCGCAATGCTTTCGCCCTGAATCAGACCCATCGTGCCGGCGTTAGCTGTAAAGCCGGATCGCTTCGGGTGCGCGTTGGACGATCGGCTTCAGCTTTTCAGCCGCGATTTTCAGCGCCTCATCCCAGCCGAGCGACTCGAAACGCCCTTCGCCTTTTCGCCGACGCGGCACATCGGCGTTAAAAGCCGGTCTTTATGATGCGTACGCTCCGCATAGCGCGTGACTTTCGTGCAGAGCACACCTTGTGTCGGCAAATGCTCGGGATCGACGCTGACTTTTACCGCTTTGCCGTCTTTCACGGTGACGCGCATCGCGCAGGTATCGGGGATAATCGTGAGGGCAAACGGCGCGGGCGAATTCGGCGACGGGGGCGTTCATGGGTCAATCCGGAAAAGCTTAAAAAGCGGTAGCAGATGAAGCGATTTTAGATTCTATTATGCGAATGTGAACAATGCGACCGACTGTCCGATCAATCAAAAATAGTGGCGACGTAGAATGGGCAAACCAGCGCGGCGTCTCTATACGCGCGATCCGAATTCAAACGTGAGAGCAGTTCAAAATGAACCTGATCCCAGAAATCGAATCATCGCACGACGAAATTAAAACCCTCCGACGAACGATTCACGCTCATCCCGAATTACGTTATGAGGAGGTCGGCACGGCAAAACTGGTCGCGGAGAGCCTTGAGCGTTGGGGCATCGAGGTGCAGCGCGGGTCTGGCAAAACAGGGCTGGTCGGTGTGCTGAAGCGTGGCTCCGGAAAGAAATCACTTGGCCTGCGCGCCGATATGGACGCCCTGCCGATTCAGGAAATCAATGACTTCGAGCATCGTTCGAAGTATCCCGGTCGCATGCACGCCTGCGGTCACGACGGCCATACCGCGATGTTGCTTGGCGCGGCTAAGCACCTGGCCGAACACGGTAAATTTGATGGAACCGTTGTCTTCATTTTCCAGCCTGCCGAGGAAGGCGGCGCAGGTGCCAAAGCGATGATCGAAGACGGCCTGTTCGAACGCTTTCCAGTCGACGCGGTGTTTGGCATCCACAATTGGCCGGGCATGCCAGCGGGACACTTCGGCGTGATCGAAGGGCCGATCATGGCATCGAGCAATGAGTTTCGCATCACGGTTCGCAGGACGGGTTCGCACGCGGCGCTGCCTCATAACGGTCGTGATCCGGTGTTCACGGCGGTGCAGATCGCAAACGGATTGCAGAGCATCATCACGCGCAACAAAAAGCCACTCGATACGGTGGTGCTATCAATTACGCAAATCCATGCAGGTGATGCCAGCAACGTCGTCCCCGACGAGGCGTGGCTGGGCGGCACGGTTCGGACTTTCACGATCGAAACGCTCGACCTGATTGAATCGCGGATGAGAAAAATCGCCGAGGCGACGTCAGCCGCTTACGACTGCGCGGTCGATGTGCACTTCCATCGCAATTACCCGCCCACAATCAACGATGCGGAACAGGCTAGCTTCGCGGCTGCGGTAATGGCCGAGGTGGTTGGAGGAGATAAGATGGATAGTTCAGTCGAGCCTACCACGGGTGCTGAGGACTTTTCCTTCATGCTGCTTGAAAAGCCCGGCTGTTACGCGTTCCTGGGGAATGGCGATGGCGGGCATCGAGAACATGGGCACGGCGCGGGACCATGCATGCTCCACAATGCCAGTTACGATTTCAACGATGATCTGCTGTCGATCGGTTCGTCGTATTGGGTGCGGTTGACTGAGCGGTTTTTGATGCGCTGAGTCTTTTGATGGCAGGTCGTTCGGACGGGCGAACCGCTGCGTGGTTTGGTAAAGCACAGAAACGCAAAAAGCCCAATTTGTGGGTTGGGCTTTTTGTTTCTTGCATGAGGAGCCTGACGATTACCTACTTTCACACGGGCAATCCGCACTATCATCGGCGTGGAGTCGTTTCACGGTCCTGTTCGGGATG
>LELG01000238.1 GCA_001045575.1 Candidatus Burkholderia pumila | reverse complement strand
AAACCACGCATGGAAAAGCTTCGATTGGGATGTGCTAAACTGGCTATACGAACCAGGCATGATTGGCAACCCCGTGAACAACGCGAAGTCCGTTGTGCTCACCGAGGAGGGGCTGCGCGAATCCGAGTGCCTCTTCAATCAACTCTTCCCTTCCCCCTCTCAAGCAGCAAAGATTGATAATTAATATAACTCATGACACTAGCCGTCGAACAGGAGGCGATCGTGACCGTCATGCAAAGAAAGACCATCGATGCGCTGCAGAAAGAAGCAGCGCAAACCGACGACAATCTTCAGGAACACGAGGGCGGCCACGCGCTCAACCGATCTCTTACCGCACTTGATGTGGTCATGCTGGGCATCGGCTGCATCATTGGCGCGGGGATTTTCGTTTTAACGGGTCATGCCGCTGCCACGAATGCGGGACCGGCGATCACGATTTCCTTTGTCCTGGGTGCAATCGTTTGCGCACTTGCGGGCTTGTGCTATGCGGAAATGGCATCGACAGTGCCTGTATCCGGCAGCGCCTATACCTATGCTTATGCGACGATGGGCGAGTTGATTGCGTGGCTCATCGGCTGGGATCTGATCCTCGAATATGCAGTCGGCGCAACGACGGTCGCCATCGGCTGGTCAGGGTATGTCGTAAGCTTTCTGCATTCCATTCATATCGACATACCCGCCGCGCTTGCTCAGTCTCCCCTCGCCTATGATCCCGGCAAGGGATGGAACCATGCAGGGGGCATCTTTAACGTACCGGCAATGCTGATCGTCGGGCTCGTTACGATACTGCTGGTCGTCGGCATTCGGGAGTCGGCGCGCGTGAACAGCTTTATCGTGATCGTTAAAGTATTCATTGTACTGGCGTTCATTATGGCTGGCATTGCTTACGTCGATACGAGTCATTGGGTCACCGCCAAGAATCCTGCCGGCTCATTCATACCGCCTAACACGGGCGAGTCCGGCGTATTCGGCATGAGCGGCATATTGCGCGGCGCGGCAGTGGTTTTCTTTGCCTACATAGGCTTCGATTCGGTCTCCTGCGTGGCGCAGGAAACGTGCAATCCCAAGCGCGACATGCCGATCGGTTTGCTTGGCTCGCTGACCATCTGCACGATTATTTATGTGCTGGTGTCTTATGTGCTGACGGGCATCGTGCCTTACGACAAACTCAACGTGTCTGATCCGATTGCCGTTAGCGTCGATGCCATCGGTATGCGTTGGTTATCGCCCATCGTCAAACTTGGCGCGATCTTTGGCCTCACGTCCGTGATCCTCGTACTGTTGCTAAGCCAGCCGCGTATTTTCTATTCGATGGCCAAGGACGGTCTCTTGCCGCCGTTTGCATCGAAGATTCACGGGCGCTTTCATACGCCGTACATTACGACGATCTTCACCGGCCTGATCGTGATGGTGCTGGCAGGACTCTTGCCAATTGGTCTTGTCGGCGAGTTAGTCAGTATTGGCACCTTGTTCGCGTTTGCCGTCGTGTCGGTCGGCGTCGTCGTACTGCGCATTACGCAGCCTGAATTGAAGCGTTCGTTCAGGACGCCTGCGGTATTCATCGTCGGACCGCTTGGCGCAATCTCGTCGGTGTTTCTCATGACCGGTCTGCCCGCCGATACGTGGATACGGCTAATCGTCTGGATGGCAATCGGCGTGGCGATTTACTTTGGTTACGGCATTCGCCACAGCCGTTTGCGCGTGGCGCGCGAGAATCCTTCAGGTCAGACGGCACGCGGCTAAGCCTCTGGCCGCTTAGCCTTAGTCCGAGGCGCGCTTCATTTTATGTTATGTTCGCGCGACTCTTCCGGACTCTCATAAATATAAAGCGCGACGCTGCGGCGTTTGAGCGCATCGCCCAGTTTCATGCGTAAAAATTGCTTGTCGTATAGCGCGTTACGCCGTCGTAATAGTTTTACCAGCCGCGTGACCATCTCCGAATACGCGTCGAGCATGCTTGGACGAATGGAGAAGTTATCGTAATTGACGATGGTGTGCGGCTTGCCTTCAGCATTCGCCAATTGCTTCTCAACTTCAAGTCGAATGGCTTCGACATCGCCTGGATGCGTCACTTCATGACCTTCGAAATTGATGAAGAACAAATTCTTCTCTGGGTCATAGCTGAAGCGCGCTCGCTCAGATCGAGCCTTAGCAGGATGTTGCGCAAGCCCATGGGCGAATCGATGAAAATGCGTTCGTCTATATGACGCGGCGGCCTCTTCATGACAGGACGAAAATCCATCTGCGAGGCGATATCCCGTTCGATATCGATTCCAGGCGTCACTTCCGTCAAAGCCAGTCCTTCTTCCGTCAGTTCGAACACGCAGCGCTCGGTAATGTAAAATACGGCTTGGCCCGCGTTCGACCGCATAGCGTCCGCTGAATGTGCGATGTTCAACTGCATCGACGAACTTGCGGCAATCGCCTTCGCGGCGAATCATCAAGTTGCCGTACGAGATGGCGATATCCAGCTTGCCCGCGTTGAACGTGCCGACGAAGACGACCTTCTTGGCCGCCTGACTGATATTGATGAAACCGCCCACGCCCGCGAGTTTGGGGCCGAACTTGCTGACGTTGAGATTGCCTTTCTTTATCTGCCTGAGCCAGTTCTAAGAACGCGATGTCAAGCCCACCGCCATCGTAGAAATCGAATTGGTAGGGCTGGTCGATGATCGTCTGCGTATTCGTCTCCGCACCGAAATTGAGCCCGCCCGCCGGAATACCGCCAATTACGCCGGGCTCGGTGGTCATCGTAAAGAGATCGATGACCTGCTCTTCGTTTGTGATGCTCGCAATGCCCTCCGGCATGTCGATGCCGAGATTCACCACACTGTTCGCCATCAATTCGAATGCGGCGCGGTGCGCGATGATCTTGCGTTCGTTCAAAGGCATCGGCGCAATGGAACTCGCAGCCACGCGCAATTCACTGGAAAATGCCGTGTTATAGGGCTCGCGAAAGTCTGCCAGTGATGCGTCTGCTGCGCGACGACGACGCAATCCACCATGACGCCGGGAATTTTCACCTGATGCGAATTGAGCGTATTAAATTCCGAGAACCGCTCTACTTGCGCAATCACGATGTCGCTTGAATTGCGCTCGGCCATTGCAATAGCCAGCGTTTCCAGAGTCAGCGCTTCCTTTTCCAGCGTCACGTTGCCATTCATGTCGGCAGTCGTGCCGCGCACAATGGCCACGTCGATGGGAAACGCCTTGTAGTAAAGATAATTGGCGCCATCGATCGACATGACGCGCACGATGTCTTCCGTCGTGCGCCCATTGAGCTTGCCGCCGCCATTGCGCGGATCGACGAACGTGCCAAGGCCGACCGTCGACAATTGTCCTGGCCGATGCGTCGCGATCTCTCTGAACAACTGCGAAATTACGCCTTGCAGCAGATTATACGCTTCGATGCAGTTATCGATTGCCAGCTTCTGCAAGCCCGGCACGAGTCCCCAATGTCCGTCGATTATGCGCTTGAGCAAGCCTTCATGCGCAAGATGATTCAGCTCTTTGGTACGGCCATCGCCTTGCCCGCTGCATAGACCAGCGTGAAACCGGCAATCGGGTCGTCGCCTTCCTTGAGCGTCTGTTCACGGCCTTCGAGAAAGCGCGTTTTGCGCAATCGCAATCTCTTTCGCCACGCCTATGCCGACAAAACCGCTCGTTGCAATCGTATCGCCCGAACGAATGAGACGCACGGCTTCGGCTGCGGTCACGATCTTGCCCCGCTCCACCGAACGCGTGGTTGAAGAAAACGGATGATGGCGGTTCGTCGTCGTGTCTTCTCCTGCGCATGAATCGCGCTGAATTCATATCTCGATGCGCGCGCCAGTTCGATCGCGCGGTCCGCGGGCAGTCGCAGATAAACCGCGACATTGCCTACATTATGCAGCATGATCGCAAAGAGCCGCTCGCGCCATAAGGCCATGCCCGCGCCCGGCGTCGGTACGACCGTCGCGCGTGAAAGAAAGTACGGTATCGTCAATCGATCGAAATTAAGCCCTGAATTACGGCATTTTTCCAGTTCCGTCGGAAGATCGGCTTCATCCTTGAAGCTATATGTAACAGTCAGTTGAAAGCAGCCGTCGCCTAGCACCTGCAGTTTCATGCCGCGCGATTCCTCGACCCACGGAACGGGTGTGCTTGCCACCGTCAGAAAAACCACATGCTCATGCAGTACCCGGTTATGCATGAGATTGTTCAGCAGCGAATGCGGAACGCCGTTAGGATCCGGCGATATAAAAATGGCCGTGCCTTCCACACGCACCGGATCCTTGGGCAAGCAAGGATGCAAGAAACGGCTTGAGCGGTGTCGTGCCGGCGCGGGCGGGCGTTTCCTGCGTCATCATTTCCGAGTCGCGTCCCCATGTAAGGCAAAGCGCCCAATTGAGACGCCATGCATAGCGGATGGCAAAGAAGGTCAGAACGGTGGTGATCAACATGGTGCCCGTTACCGCGATGCCATAAGCGGAATCGAGCGCAGTCGATGAACCAAAGCCCAAAACCGCCGCCACGACGGCTAGCAAAAGCGTCCAGTTAAAATGCCGGGAACGTATATCTGACCAATCTCTTTAGTCGATGTATGACCACATTCATGCGTGGCAAGAAGCCAAGCTGCATCGCCTGCTGGTCATCGAATAAGTGCCGGAAATAACGGCTTGCGATGCGATGACCGTTGCGATGATAGACAGCACGACCATCGGGTAAAGCATCCACGATAGAAACAGGCATAGAACGGATTTTGCAAAGCGCCTGCATCCGCCAGAAGAAGCGCACCCTGGCCCAAATAATTCAAGGCAAGCGCGGGAAATACCATTGCGAACTACAATCAGAAGGATAGGCTTCGAGCTGAAGTGGCCCATGTCTGCATAAAACGCTTCCGCGCCCATCAGCGACAGCACAACCGCGCCTAACGCCACGAATGCATACCAGCAATTATGTAATAAAAAAGAAAGGCATTCGAAGGGATTCAATGCTTTGAGAATCCGTGACGAATCCGCGATATTCATTGCGCCCGACACGGCCAGCACGACAAACCACAACACCATGAGGGGCCCAAAGATCGCGCCAATGCCTCCTGTACCGTGCTTCTGCATCAAAAACAGCGCAATCAATACAACGAGCGTAACGGGCACGACATAAGGCTGCAAGACCGGCGCGGCGACTTCAAGCCCTTCGACTGCGCTAAGCACTGAAATGGCGGGCGTGATGACGCCATCGCCATAAAAAAGCGTTGCGCCCATGACACCGATGATGAGTAACGCACGGCGCAAGCGCACCTTATGCCTGACCGACGATGCCGCCAGCGCAAGCAAAGCCATGATGCCGCCCTCGCCATGATTATTGGCGCGGAAGATGAGCGTGACGTATTTGAGCAAGACGATGACCGTCAGCGACCAAAAGATCAGCGACACGATACCGATAACATTGCCGCTATCCAGGGCCAAACCGCCAGCCGGATCGAAGACCGTCTTTAGCGTAAAAAGCGGACTCGTGCCGATGTCGCCATACATGACGCCAAAGGCGGCAAGCGCAAGGCCGTTTCTGAGCTGCCCCCCAAAAGTTGGACATCGATCTGACATTTTGGGATGTTTTCCATGGCGAAGTACAACGAGCAGTTCCGGCAGCAAGTAGTTGATGAGTACCTCGCGGGTGGCGTTGGGACAGAGGTGCTGGCAGCGCGATATGGAGTTGGGCGCTCTGTGCGTCGCCGCTGGATTGCGAGCTATCAAGAGGCATGGCAGTGCCGCACTCCGCAAGAAGTCCAGCCGCTACGATGCATCATTCAAGATGGCGGTGC
>LELG01000237.1 GCA_001045575.1 Candidatus Burkholderia pumila | reverse complement strand
ACTCTTACCTCTCGCATGTGCTCACCGAACTGCCGCAGCGTCCGCCAGACGCCGACATCACCGATCTCCTCCGTGTTCATGCGCTGCTCGGCAATTGGCCTGTGTGCTTAAAATTAGCGCTTACGAAGGTCGCAAAGTGCGCAGGTCGCGGTGCCGAACGATCCGTCCAATGAGAACCGTGCGCTGCTGCTGTTGCAAACGCAGGGTGTGATCAAGTTAAAGGCGGGCGCAGGCACTAACGGCAATAACGCGACGCCGCTCGACGTGGCCGACAATCCGAAGAAAATCAAGCTCGTCGAACTCGATGCTGCGCAATTGCCGCGCACGCTTGCCGACGTCGATGCCGCCGCCATCAACACGAACTTTGCGCTCGCTGTCAGCCTGCAACCGACGAAGGACACTATCGCGCTCGAAGACGTGCACAGCCTTTATGCGAATCTGATCGCAGTCCATATTAAGGACAAAGACCAGCCGTGGGTGAAGAATCTGATGATCGCGGCGTATCAGTCTGACGACGTGCGTCAGTTTCTGAAGAGCGAATTCAAGGGCTCGGTCGTGCCGTCGTTCTAAGACGATTCGTTGCCTGAACGCAGTCAAGCACGGCGTCCTGATGGACGCCGTTTTGCTTTTGCAACAAGCTTAGATGGCGTAAGCCTTCCGCAGCTCGCATCGCCAGACTATTCCGCTCGATTGCTCCTGCGCAGGCTTGAACTCGGTGCGCATAAAGAGAGGCCGCAGAGATCTTCGTGTACCACGTTCATGCGGCACACCACGTTCTCATAACCCGCGCCGTGCGCGAAGTTCGTACACGCGGCGACGAGTTGCGCACCCAGACCGCGCCCGCGTGCACTCGGCTCGACAAACAGCAATTCGATGCGTGCCTGCGAGTCCGATTCCGCGCTGAACAGCGCAGCCTCGACGCGCGCCTTGCCCTCCTGTTCCGCCACCCAGTACGCAATGCGCGGCGTATCCGCTTGCATGGCGCCGAGAAAGCGCGCGATGACCGATGCCGCGTACGCCTCGTTTGTCAGTTGTGCCCGCTCCGACGATTGCAGATGCACATGCCGCTCGATCATCCAGCCGAAGTCACCGCCGCGCGGACTGCGGAGACGCGCGTCCACTGCGCCGTTCGGCAAAGGCGACAACAGCCGCTCGATATCCGCCATGCCCTTCGTCAACTGCTCGATCTCGCCCGACATTAGGCGTTCGAGCAGCGTGGAGGTTTCAGCGGAGATGTGCAGGTTCATCTCGTCGACGGCGGTTTTGGCTTCGTCCGTCATCGTTAGCAGATGCGCGCAACCGTCCGCCTGATTCCTGGTGCGTACGACGAGGCCTAGTTTCTGGAAGTTCGTAATCAACCGGCTGAGATAACCGGTGTCCAGCCCCAAATTACGCGACAGATCGGTAGCGGTCTGGCGCGTTTATGTGCCAGTTCATGAAGAATGCGGACGTCTGTCAGTGAAAAGTGACTCTTGTGAAGCCGCTCATGTATGGCGCCCGCATGACGTGCATAAAAGCGGTTGAAACGCCGTACGGCGTCGACGGCCTTGCTCGGATCTGTGCAGCCCATTTGCATCACTCTCTCTCATTCTTTTTGTAGGTAGATTTGGTTAGTTTCGATTCCGAACTATCAAAAGCATTGTGCCAAAAAAGAACGATCGTGCTAAGACTAAAAGCCTTAAAAATGATCGTTCATTCATTGACAGAATCAATCGATCCATCCCAATTGTTGATTGGGGAAAGTCCCGATGCTATTTGAGTTGCGCAGAGTTTGATAAAAATTCAATAAGCAATTGATTTATATAACATTTTTCAATTTTCATGAGGCATCGGTTCGGGTTTGACTGGTATTATTTTGGTTATGTAACGGGCTCCGTTTCGAGCTATCCGAGCGCCTTCTCATGGAAGTTTTATGGCAGGAACTGATGCCCGATGAGCACAGCAGCACACCGCTCTATCTTCAGTTGGCATCGCGGCCTGCCAAGGCTATCCATGTGGGAAGCTGGACCGCCGGCGAAGCGCTGCCATTTGAACGGTCGTTGTCAGAAGGTGTCGGCGTATCGCGGATCACGGCGCGCAAGGCGTTGGCCTTGCGCGTCGAACAAGGTCTGATTAGGCGCGTGCGTTGCAGCACTTTCGCGCCGTGAACGCAGGCGTCGAGATTGCGCGGCTCATGGGTATCGCGCCGCGAGCGATCTTGCTCGTGATTACGCGCATCGGCTATTCGGCGAATCAGCGCGCCATCGAGCTGACCGATACCTGTTCCTGTTGCCGTGACGATTACTACGACTTCGTCGCGGAGCTGCATCGATAAGCATTTGCTGACTTCAGGCAAATGCGCATGACTTAACGAAGCACCACGAGAACACCTACAACTATCAGAGGACCAACGGAAGCCAGCCGCACGCCGCCTAAGCATCACTGCGCGGCACGCCTGCTCGCAGCATGGCGCGGATGGCATCGAACCTCACACGCATCGCGTACTTCCAGAGAACTTCATGCTGAAAGGAAACATTTTGACGACGGACGGCTGGATTCACGGCTCGATCCGTTTCGAAAACGGCCGCGTCACTGCGCTTGAAGGCCATATCGCGGACTCGCTGGCAAACGACGCGCCGTATATCCTGCCCGGCTTTATCGATCTGCACGTGTGCACGGCGGTGGCGGGCGCGACACATCATGGAAGGCGGCGACGCCCGCCTCCGATACCGTGCGCGCGAGCACGCAAAGCACGGCACCACGAGCCTCCTCGCAACCACGATGACCGCCTCGCGCGACGAATTCATGGAAGAAGTCGTCGCAGGCCTCGGCGAACAGGCGAAGGCCGCGCCGCGAGCGGCGCGCGCGTGCTCGGCGTGCATCTCGAAAGTCCGTACATCAATCCCGGCAAGCTCGGCGCGCAGCCGGACACCGTCCGCCGTCGCGGGGCGCAACGAAGTGCTGAAGTACCTCCTCGCGCCTATCCGCGTCGTCACCATCGCACCGGAAATCTCCGGGCATTTCGACACCATTTCGGAAATGGCATCGCGCGGGGTGCGCGTGTAACTCGGCCATTCGCTCGGCACGTACGACGACGCCGTCAACGCCCTCAAACACGGCGCGCGCGGCTTCACGCACTTTTTCAACGCGATGTCACCGCTGCATCACCGCGATCCCGGCATGGTCGGCGCGGCGCTCGCGCATGCGGAGTACGCCGAACTGATTCCGGATCTGCTGCACGTCCACCCCGGCGCCATCTGCGCCGCGATGCGCGCGATCCCGCGTCTCTACGTCGTCACGGACAGCACATCCGCCGCCGGCATGCCCGATGGCAACTACATGCTCGGCAGCCAGCACGTTACCAAATGCATGGACGGCGTGCGTCTCGTGGACAGCACGCTTGCTGGCAGCACCCTGGCCATGGATCAGGCGCTGCGCAATCTCGTTTCGTTGGGCATTCCGCTCGCGGATGTATCGAACCGCCTGTCGCGCTATCCCGCCGACTATCTCGGACTCGAAGATCTTGGCCGCATCGCGCGTGGCGCATGGGCCGATCTCGTCGTGCTCGACCGGGACTTCGCGCTGACGGCTACGTATGTCGAAGGAGAATCAATTGTCGAATATGCTTAATGAGGCACTGCAGTCCGCGGATGTCGTCGCAGCGCAGCTTGTCGATACCTCGCGCATCGAGGAGCTTACCGTACGGCTTGCCGAACAGCCGCGCAATGTCGTGCTTACGGTGGCGCACGGTTCGTCGGGCCACGCCGCCAGTTACTTCGCCAGTTTGACGATGAGCCGAATCGGCGTGCCGGTCGCGTCGCTGCCCATGTCCGTCGCTACGCTTCAGCAAGCGCCGTTGCGTGTCTCCGGTCAGCTTGCGGTTGCTTTCTCGCAATCAGGCAAGAGCCCCGATCTCGTCGGCACCATGCAAGCTCTGCGCGATGCCGGCGCGTTCACCGTCGCCGCCGTCAACATCGCCGGTTTGCCGCTCGAAAGCGCGTGCGAGTTCTATCTGCCGCTGCTCGCGGGGCCGGAGCTTTCCGTTGCCGCGACCAAGAGCTATATCGCCATGCTGTCGCTGTCGGCCATCGTCATCGCTCATGTTCAGCGCGATGTCGAACTGCTCAATGCGCTCAAGACGCTGCCGGACGCGCTGCGGGCCGCGGGCAAGCTCGACTGGACGCGCGCCGTGAGGGAGTTGAAGGCCGTCGATCGCATGATTGTGGTCGAGCGCGGTCTCGGGCTGGCGATTGCGCAGGAAGCGGCGCTCAAGCTCAAGGAGACGTCGGGCATTCAGGCCGAAGCGTTCTCCAGCGCGGAGGTGCGTCATGGTCCGATGGAAATCATCGATAAAGACTATCCGCTGCTCGTGTTCGCGCCGCGCGGACCGGAGCAGGCGGGCCTGATTCAACTCGCCGCCTACATGCGCGCACGCGTGCTGCTCGCCGCACCATCGGATGTGCCCGATGCCGAACGGCCGCTCGTCGCAACCGATCATCCGGCGCTCGATCCGATCGCCGCGATCCTTTCCTTCTACGTGATGGCCGCAGGCCTGGCCGCCGCACATGGGCGCCCCGACACGCCGCGCCCCTGAACAAAGTCACCGAAACCCATTGAGCGAGAATGCCGATGCGCCGTGACGAGGAGTCCCTGTTGAACCATTCCACCGATAACAAGAACGACGTCGCGCTGTTCTCGCCGTTCACCGGCCCGATCGTGCCGCTAGCCGAAGTGCCGGATCCGTGTTCGCCGAGGGCATGTTCGGCGACGGAATCGGCATCGATCCGCTGGATAACGTGCTCGTCGCCCCGTGCGATGGCACCGTCACGCACATGGCGCGCACGCTCACGCCGTCACGCTGCGTTCGCCGCAGGACGCGGAGATTTTGGTGTATAAGGCATCGATACGGTCGAGCTGGGCGGCAAAGGCTTCGCGCCAATGGTCGAGCAGGGCGCGACCGTGCGCGCGGGCCAGCCGCTGATCGAATTCGATGCGAATTTTTGTTGCGCGGAACGCGCCGAGTCTCGTGTCCGTGATCGCGGTCGCCAATAGCGATGCGTTCGAAGTCGTCTATCGCGCGGGCCGTGGCGTGCTGAAAGCGGGCGACCGTTTGCTCGTGCTGCGTGCGAAGGACGGCGAGAAAGCGGAATCGGCGCGTTCGGGTGCGTTCGTGACGGAAGAGTTGCGCCGCAGTTTGACGCTCGGGCATGCAGACGGCTTGCATGCGCGTGAAGCGGTGCGCGGATTCGACGCGAAGGTCGAAGTGCGTTACGAAGGCAAGAAAGCGTCGGTCGGCTTGCTCGGTCTGGCGCGACCATCGAACTGGTCGGCATTGGCGTGTAGGCGCAAGAAGCAGTCGCCGCCGAATTGCTGCGTGCGGCGCATGGCGAAGTTGAAGAATCGCCTGTGCGCGCCAAATCGCCCGCGCCGGTCGCCGTCGCACGCGTCTCCGGCGAACCGATGCCGCCGCACACGCTCGCGGGCGTGTGCGCCGCGCTGGGCATCGCAGTTGGCAAGCTGGTGCGTTGGGACGATCAGGACATCGTGCCGCCCGAGCAAGCGAGCGGTCCGTCCCGCAGCGGAAAGCCGTGCGCTGAACAAAGCCATCGCACAAGTCGATGCCGAACTCGATGAAACCGTGCGCATCGCAGCGCGGCGCAGTGGGCGAAGCGGGGATTTTCGCGGTGCATCGCGTGCTGCTGGAAGACCCGACGCTGATTTCGCCAGCGATGGATCACGCCACAGTGTTTTGAAGTCCGCTGTCATTGCGATGAGCCGGTCGCGGATCGCATCGTCGAGTATGAGACGCTCCTGCTGCTGGCTACGCTCCCTTTGATCCCTCGCGT
>LELG01000236.1 GCA_001045575.1 Candidatus Burkholderia pumila | reverse complement strand
CGAACCAGGCATGATTGGCAACCCCGTGAACAACGCGAAGTCCGTTGTGCTCACCGAGGAGGGGCTGCGCGAATCCGAGCGCCTCTTCAATCAACTCTTCCCTTCCCCCTCTCAAGCAGCAAAGATTTACAATTAAATTAATAACTTATAACTCATGACACTAGATTCAGCCAGGAGAAGCAAGCATTGATGCGATCATTCAACACCATTCATCAATCGATGCAGCAATCGATCAAATATCTGGCGCTGGCCGCGAGCGTCGCCATCGTCGCGGCCTGTCATGGCCTGCCCGAGAAGACCGACGAAACGGCAACCTGGAATAACGACAAATTATATACGGAGGCTCAGGGCGCACTGAACGGCCGCGACTGGGGCATGTGCGCCAAGTACTTCGAAGCGCTGGAAGGCCGCGACCCGTTCGGCCACTTCGCGCAGCAGGCGCAGATTAACGTCGCGTACTGCAACTGGAAGGACGGCGAAACCGCGAACGCGGACCAGGCCATCGACCGCTTCATCAAGCTGCATCCGGATCATCCCGATATTTCGTACGCGTACTACTTGAAAGGCATGATCCACTTCAACGACGACCTCGGTCTGTTCGGCCGCTTCTCTGGCCAGGACATGAGCGAACGCGATCCGAAGTCGCTGCGCGAGTCGTATGACGCGTTCAAGGTCATCGTGGATAAATATCCGCAGAGCAAGTACGCGCCAGACGCGGCCCAGCGCATGCGTTATATCGTGAACGCGCTGGCATCGCATGAAGTGCATGCGGCGGATTACTACTACCGCCGTAGCGCGTATGTCGCCGCCATCAACCGCGCGCAGCTCACCATCCGCGAATACAAGAATGCGCCGGCGACGGAAGACGCGCTGCACATCATGATGCTGTCGTACCAGAAGCTCGATCAGCCGCAACTCGCCGATGACACCAAACGTGTGCTCGCCGCCACGTTCCCGGACAGCCCGTATGTGACAGGCAAGCGCCGCACGGGGACGGAGAAGGCGTGGTATCAAATTTGGTAAGGCGTTCTGCCTGATCCAAATAAGAAAGCCAGCGTTTTTTGAACGCTAGTTTTTTTTATTCCTTCGACTCTTCGAAGAATTCGCGCACCACGTCTATTTCCCGCGTGCGCTTGAACGGCGGCAAGCTCTGCCAGATGCGACGGCCATACGGTTTGTCGACGAGGCGCATGTCGCAAATCATCAGCACGCCACGATCCGTTTCCGCACGGATCAAACGCCCCGCGCCCTGCTTCAGCGTAATCACCGCTTGCGGCAATTGATGCACGGCGAAGGGGCTTAAGCCTTTCTTCGTCAGCGCATCGAGACGCGCGGCGAGCACGGGATCGTCGGGCGGCGCGAACGGCAGCTTGTCGATGACGACGAGCGACAGCGCATCGCCACGCACGTCGACGCCTTCCCAGAAGCTCTGGCTGCCGACGAGAATCGCGTTGCCGTAGGCGCGGAAGCGGTCGAGCAATTCGGTGCGGCTGGCATCGCCTTGCACGAGCAGCGGATTGCCCCAGCCGCGACGCTCGATGATGTCCCGCAGTCGCGTCGCGATGCGATACACCGCGCGTAAGGTCGTGCACAGAAAAAACACGCCGCCGCCGGACGCTTCGATGACCGGCAACGCGGCTTCGAACACGGCATCGGTGAATTGCGGCGATGACGGTTGCGGCAGATTGCGCGGCACGTACAGCAAGCCGTGCGACGGGTAATCGAAAGGACTCGGGAGCGTTATCGAGCGGCGCGCGTTGAGGCCCATCTGCGCCGCGTAGTGCGTGAAGTCGCCGCGCACCGACAGCGTCGCCGAGGTGAAGATCCACGCGCGAGGCACGCCCGCGCGCTGCTTCGCGAAGATCGGCGCGACGGACAAAGGCGTTTCATGCAACTGAAGCGTGTGCGAAAACACTTCGATCCAGCGCACCATTTCATTTGGTTCCTGCTTTGCCGCCGCGTTCGCCGTTTCCTCGTCCTCGACGACGGCGCGTTCCAGTTCGGTCGGCGGCGTGGTCCAGCCCGTCAACAGGTCCTGCAACTCGCGCGCGCGTCGAACCAGAGCTTGCAGCGATTCCGCGCGCTCCGCGTGCTTCGACAGCGCCGCGGCGAGCGCATCGAGATGCGTTTCGAGCGTGTCGAGCGCTTCGAACAGCGGATGATTGTCCGGCAACCGGCCGAGCGAAAAACGCGCCGAATCTTCCTTGAACGTCAGACGCAGGTCGCGTGTCGCGCGTTCCAGCGCCGCGCCGAGTTTAGTCCAGTCGGCAGCGTCGCGCGCGTGGCTCAGACCTTCCGCCACCGTGTCGCGCGCCAGTTCCAGAAGCTGCGTGATCGATAGCGTTTCGCCGAAGAACAGCGTCGCGGTTTCCGGCAACTGATGCGCTTCGTCGAAGATGATCGTGTTCGCCATCGGCAGGAGTTCGGCCATGCCGGTGTCGCGCAGCATCACATCCGCGAAAAACAGATGGTGATTCACCACTACGATATCCGCCTGCTGCGCCTCCTTGCGCGCCGCCATGACAAAGCATTCCTTGTAATGTGGGCAGTCCTGGCCAAGACAGTTGTCGCGCGTGGACGCGATCATCGGCCAGACGGGCGAGTTCTCGGGGACGCTGGCGAGTTCGGCCTTGTCGCCGGTGCGCGTGATCTTGGCGAAGCGCACGATTTCCTGAAGATGCGCCGCGTCCTGGCGCGTCGGCAAGCGGCCGTTGTCTGCCATGCGTTCGAGATAGTAATGGCACAGGTAATCCGCGCGGCCCTTCAGCATGGCGACCGAAACGGGCACGGCGAGCGCGTCTCGCACGGTCGGGATATCGCGCTGGAAAAGCTGATCCTGCAGATGCTTCGTTCCCGTCGATACGAGCACCTTGCCACCCCACAGCATCGCCGGGACGAGATACGCATAGGTCTTGCCGGTGCCCGTTCCCGCTTCGACGATCAGCGTGTTCTCGCCGCCATTGATCGCCGTCTTCGCCGTCGCAATGCCGACGTCTTCGGCATACAGCTTGTCCGATGGTCCGAGCTTGCGCGCGGGACGGCGCTGCGCTTCGAACATCGCGGGCTCGGGCATCGCGCGTCCGGAGGCTTCCATCGCGGCAGCAATCGAACGCGCCATGTCGATCTGCGACGCGCGCGGCCGATAGCCGTCGATGGCGCGCGCAAGCAATCCATCGGCGGAGAAGATAGCGTCGAGTTCGGTGCGGCGTTTGCCGCTGAGATCAAGCGGAGTCGGGACGTTATCGCCCGATTGTGCGGGTGAATTCAAAGCGGGATTCTCGGTGACGACGCCGTGCGCTGAGTTCGACCCGGCGCGGGTGCGTCAATGCGTATCGGTGTCCAACTGCAATTGCAACAGCAGTATGGTGTCCTTGACCTTGCGCTTTTTCAGCCGTCTCAGTTCAAGGTCGTCGGCGCCGTCCATGCCGACGATCAGTGTGTCCAGCCCATGATGCTCTTCCTGCAACGGCTTGATGCGATCGCGGAGTACAGAGGCATCCACAGTGGGTTGTCGGGGGTGCGTGCGGTGGAACATTCAAGCGCTGCTGCATGCTCGCTTCCTGTCATCCTCAATCGCTCAAGGCCGACGGACCGCGATGCGCGGCCCCCCCCCCCCTTTTACCGCATTACTGGCTCTGTTGCTGTTGCTTCAACTGTTCCTGGCGCTGCTGCTCTTCCTGCTGAGCCTGTTGCGCTTTTTCCTGCTGCTTGCGGGCCGCTTCCTGCTGACGCGCTTCGACTTCCGCGCGATGCTGCGCCGCTTCCTGCTGCTTCTGCTCGTAGCGCTGCGCCTTCTGCTCGCGCTCCTGCGCGTCCTGCATGCCGCGCGCGCGGGCTTCGTCCAGCTTCTTCTGGTAGTCGGCCTGCTTCTGATCGTACGCTTTCTGGTTCGCGGCCCGCTGCGGCGCTTCGGCATTGCGCTGCGCGGCGGCGAGCGCGTTCTGGCGCTGCTTGTCCTCGAATGCCTGCTGATTCGACTTCTCGTTCGCCACGCGCTGTGGCGCGTCGGCTTCGTACTGTGCCTGTTTGATGGCCGTCTGCTCGTTCCGTTCCTTCGCGCGTTCGGCGCGTTGTTCGTCGTCCAGCGCGAGTTGTTCCGAGCGGATCTCCTGACGCGCTTCGCGCATTTCCGTGCGCGCGCCGTCGAGACAGTGATTGACGAAGAACTTGCCGTAGCAGTCGTGTTCCTTAACTGCATAGCGGTAGTCGTTCTCTTCGGTGCGCTTGTTCAGCGCCTTCTGGCGATCCGCGTAGCTGGCCCTGAGCGCATCTTCCGCGCTTTTGGACGCCGCATCGAGCAGTTGCGCCTTGACGGACGTGGACGAATCGGCAGGCTTGGGCGCTGGCGTCTGCGCGAAAACGGCCGACGCTGCGAACGCGCAGATTAGCGACGACGCGGCCAGCGCGACGCGTGCATTCGAGGCGAACGAAAGGCGGAATGGTGACAAATTGATGAGTGGCAACGTGATAAAGAATCCGATGCAAAGCGGACAAAACGATCTTTAAATTTTATCACCGCAGCCCGGAGCGTTCCGCCATTTATGGCAAAATCCCCCCCGCTTCAGCAACCCAGCCCGCCAAGGCACACGCGCCCGCGCCGACTGCTTCTGCACGGTATTTCGTGCACGACCAAACGCGCGGCCGCCATTGCACTGGCAAGCCAGCAGACAGCGCAAAACCATGACGGAAACCGTAGCACTCAAGATGTACAGCGCATCGCCACCGAACTCACCGTGCAGTCGCGTCAGGTCGCTGCCGCCGTCGAACTTCTGGACGAAGGCGCGACCGTGCCGTTCATCGCGCGGTATCGAAAGGAAGTGACCGGCAATCTCGACGACACGCAACTGCGCACGCTCGAAGAACGCCTCTCTATCTGCGCGAACTGGAAGACCGCCGCGCCGCGATCCTGTCGAGCATCGAAGAACAAGGCAAGCTCACCGACGAACTGCGCGGCCCCATCGAAGGCGCGGACAGCAAGCAGGTGCTGGAGGAAGACCTTTATCTGCCGTACAAGCCGAAACGCCGCACGCGTATGCAGATCGCCCGCGAATCCGGCCTCGAACCGCTCGCGCAAGCGCTGCTCGCCGATCCGACGCTGGATCCGCAAACCGAAGCCGCGAAGTTCGTCGATGCCCCAAAAGGCGTCGCCGGCACCAAGACCGCGCGCGATGGCGCGCGCGACATCCTCTCCGAGCAATTCGGCGAAACGGCGGAAATCATCGGCAAGCTGCGCGAGCATAATATGTACGCCAGGGCTCGTCATGTCTTCCGTCGTCGATGGCAAGGAAAATGAGGAAGGCGAGAAATTCCGCGATTACTACGACTACAGCGAGACGATCCGCACGGTGCTGCCGCATCGCGCGCTGGCGCTGTTCCTTGGACGCAATGCGGGCGTGCTGACCGTCAAGCTCGGTCTGGACGAAGAACTCGGTGCGCAGATTCCGCATCCGTGTGAAGCAATGATCGCGAGCCACGTCGACATCCAGAATCGCGGACGCGCGGCGGACAAGTGGCTGTCGGACGTGTGCCGCTGGTGCTGGCGCGTGAAGGTTCAGCCGAGCATCGAAAACGATCTGCTGACCTCGCTGCGGGACGACGCGGAACACGAAGCTATTCGCGTGTTCGCGCACAATCTGAAGGACTTGCTGCTCGCCGCGCCTGTCGGCCCGAAGGCTGTGATCGGTCTCGATCCGGGTCTGCGGATGGAGGAAGTCTGCGAACGGGAGAACCTGAAGCAGGCGTTGAAACACGAGTGAGAGCAAACAAAGGCGCACCGGGCGTGGACGGCATGAGGGTTCAGGCGTACCTGCGTGAGCACTGGCCGATGA
>LELG01000235.1 GCA_001045575.1 Candidatus Burkholderia pumila | reverse complement strand
ATCGATTCGCTGGTCGAGAAACTTAAGTCAGCTGCCGAAGAGACCATTGCGCTCCATGGTGATAGTGTCAATTTCGTTGCACTGCAATTCGAAGTGGCACAGAAAGTCGAACATTTGCGATTGTGAGGTAGAGCCGATCTATCAGCGGGTGCATCCGTCGAATGCGCTTCGTCTATCCCCGGCATCGGGGCAACCCTGGCTCCCTTGCTCATCGGCGTACTCGGCTACGCAAAACACTTCCGTAACGAGGATCACATACGTGGCTTCTGCGGCATGTTCCCAACCAGAAGTTCGTCTGGTGGCATAGAGAAGCCCAGCCAGAGGCTGACAAATAGCGATAGTGATCGCGTCAAGCGGGCGCTGTACAATCGCCGCGGACGTCGCACGCAAGATCGATCCAGATCTCGCCGCCGTGTCCTGGCGTCTTATGGTGAACAGGGGCATCACCACAAACAGGCCATTTGCGCAGTTGCTACCCGTTTGATCAACCGGATCTATCGCGTGCTGAAGACCGGCGAGCCGCACGTGCTTCGAGATTCAGGATGGTACAGCGATTACCTCGTTCAAGAGGGCAAACGTATCGTTGCTGCGCAATTCTCGCCGCAACTAGCCCTTGCCAGAACCGGCGTAGAGCGTCGCTTAAAAGTCGCAAACATGCGTTGACAGTCGGTACGAGATCATTTGGGCATCCACGCGGGCTTGCCGGTCAGCTACGTGAAACGGCGCGCGGCATGCAGCGGCGTATCAGCGAGGCGATGAAGTAGTAGTCCAGATCGCCATGTTCCGCGATGAAATGACGATCATGCCCGTGATAGTTGTCCAGCTCGCGGCCCATGTCGAAACGGCAATCGGCGAGCGTATCGTAGAATAGGCCGAATCCTGTCAATGTTTTGGGATGCAAAGTGACATAAAACGGAATGTGTTTATACAAAGGATCGGTCGTGCTCGCGCTGTAGCCCATCGTATCGATATTGCGCATCTCGTAGCACTGGTTCGCACGATCCATCGTGCCTGCGCGCTCGCCGAGTCCGACATACATTTCGCCCTTGCGAAGGTTGATTTAATGATAAACGTGCTCATCCCACCAGCCGAAGTTGTACGTCTGCGTCTTGCGATCGTCCATCACGCGATGCCATAAACCATCGCGCAAAATGTCTCACGCGCAGAAACCGCCGCGCAACGTGACAGTGAGGCGCAGCATCGACGTTTCGATCATGACTTCCTGATCGTCGCTGAGAAAGCGCGGTTGGAAAGTGTCGTGGAAACCGCTTGCGTCACGGCGGTCGCGGCCTTCGAGTGGCGCGTCGTCCATGCTGGGCGCGATGGCCCACGTGCGCGGTCCGCGCAGTTCGCTATGCGGCAGCAAGAGCACACCAAGAGTACGCGTACAATATCCTGCGCAAGCGTATAGATTTCGATGCGATACCCTTCAGCCGATTGAAACGCGACGAAGTACGTTTTGACATCCGCAATCACGAAACGCGGAGGGTACTTGAGATTGGCCATGACCGATGCAGAGAGTTAATTCGGAACGGCTTGCAGACGCGCATCGCTTTTTACGCCACGCATGAGCACGATGAGCAAAAATGCGCCATATCAGATTGAACGTGCAAAGCGCGCCGACGATCAGCGAAAAGCCGAGTCCGCCAATCCACGCGGCCATGCCCGCGAAACTCGCTGCGGTGCCCACTTCGCCGGGCTCGAAGATATCGGCAGCTAGCGTGTTGATGAGCGCGGAAATCATCTAATGCGCGAAGCCGCCGACGCAGAACAACGCAATCGCTTCATAAGGCGCCGCCACCAGCCCGATGCACGTCGGCCGATCATTATGAACGCGCCGAGCACGACACCCGTGATGCGCGATGCGATCAGCGGCACGCGAAAGTGCTTCATCAGGAACGATGAGAGATAGCCGCCGAAGAGTCCGCCGAGGTCGGCCGCAAGGAAGGGCAACTACGCGAACATCGCAATCTGCTTGATAGCCATGTGGCGTTCGGCGGCGAGATATAGCAGAATCCAGAAGCTTAACGTCTGCCACGCCGGTTCCGCGAAAAAGCGCGCCTGCGCGATAGCCCAGAAGTGGCGCGTGCCGAGCACCTCAAGAATGCGCTTCTTTTCGGCATGCTTATTAACAGGCGTCTGACCTTCGATGATGGCGGTCTGCTCCTTCAGTCCGATATGCGGATGCTCCATCGGCGAGCGATAGAGCCAGTACCAGAACGCGGCCCAGATGAAGAAGTCCATCGCTCGCGCCGGTGACGGGGCGAAGGCGCTTTGCCAGCCGTATCGCAGAGAAGGCGGCGCGCACAGCGAACCGAGCGACGTGCCCGCATTGAAATAGCCGACCGCGACCGACTTCTCGCGGTTCGGAAACCATTCCGCGATGACCTTCATGCCCGCCGGAATGGCGACGGCCTCGGACAAGCCCATCAAACCGCGCAGAGCTGCGAGCGACATCCAACTGCCTGCGAGTCCGTGCAATATGCCGGTTGCTGACCAAAGGCATGCGAACAACGCGAAGCCGATCTGCAAACCAATAATGTCGATGATCAGGCCGCACACCGGCTGCATGATCGTATAGCCGATCTGAAACGCGCCGACGACATACGAATACTGTTGCGTGCTCATGTTCATGAGCGTTTTCAACTCGGCGGCCATCACACCGAGCGCATTGCGCGACAGATAATTGACGATGGTGCCGACGCACACAAGCGCGATGATCCACCAGCGCAAGCCGACGACTGTTCTTAGCATGGAGTCTCCGATTTCTATGGTCCCACGAGTCCGTTTGCAATGCTTGAATTCGAACATTCCGGATCGCTAATCGAAGCGCATCGTACTATCGGCGTTTCGGCGTACGACTAGGGAAAACCATAGGAAGGAAACAGCGCAATCTGAGCGAGCGCGTGACTAAGGCAAGGATTCCTTTGAATTTTTTGCCGATCTTCCGTGCCGGTGTACAGATCGCGTTGGAACAATTCTTTTCTTTTTCGTTTGCGAATTGTTCGCTTTCGATCGAAGTGAGCGCTGAAAATCAGAAAACCGTAAGCAATCCGACCATCACGCTGCGGCCGCCTTGCGGCGCGATATCGCGCACCACGGAACTTGCGTAACGCACTTCCTGGTTCGTCAGGTTCTGGCCGCGAATGTAGGCAAGCCAGTTCGGCGCGCCTGCATGAAACTTGTACGTCAGCGTCAGGCCGAGCGTCGTATAGCTGCCGGTCGGCAAGTCGTCTTCCGGCACGCGATGCTGCGCCCATGCATGAACCATTTCCGCGCGTGCGCCGTACGGACCGTACGCGTAATCCAGCGCGAGCGTCGTGTGCAGCGGCGAGATACGCGGCAGCGCGCCGCCTGTATCGATGTTGCGCGCGTGCGTGTAGTTCGCGACCATCTCGACATCGAGTCGCTGCGCACCGCTCTCGAACACACGATACGTGCCGTCGAGTTCGACGCCGTAGAATTCCGCACGCACGCCGCGATAGACCGCTTCGTTGAGCGCGTCGTCGGTGCCGGCCGGGACGGGCTGGTCATCGTCATCGACGAGACGGCCGGTATTAAACTCGGTCAGATAGTGGCGGAAGCAGTTGTAGAACACGCCAGCGCTGCCCTTGTTCGGACCGCTTGCGAAGCGCAATGACAGATCCATCGATACCGCCTTTTCCTTCTGCGCATTCTGATTGCCGATCAGATACTGGCCGGTTGCATCGTGCGGACCGTTCGAAAACAGCTCGTAGTAAATCGGCGCGCGTTCCGTGTACGCGACATTGCCCACCACGGACCACGCCGTATTCAGCTTGAACGTCGCACCCGCCGATACACTGCCGGCGTTGAAATCGCGCGACATGGCATCGGCGAACTTCTCGTTGCCGCCCGCCGTCGGGTCGATCTTTACGTGCTCGTAGCGCGCGCCGAGACTGAGCTTGATCGCATCCGTCATGTCCCATTCTTCGAGACCGAAGAGCGCGATATTCGTCGTCTGCGATGTCGGCACGAGCGCCTCATCGCCCAACGCCGAGAACGTGTTCTGACTGAACTGCACGCCGGTCGCGCCGTCCAGCGGATCGATCCTCTTGTGCCGCGCCTCGATGCGTGCCTCGTAGCCGTGATTGCGGAACATCGTACCGGTCACGCCGTTATCGATTTCCTTGTGCTCGTAATCCGTATAGCCGAAGTCGAACTTCAACTGGCGGAACGGTCCGGACAAGTTCCTGATTTCCGACGATGCCGCCACATGATCCTGATGCATGCGCAGCCGCACATCGTCTTCGGCGACGGAACCGTAGTTCGCTTCGTAGCCGTTGTAGCTGATGCCCGCGTAGCCATCGGCCCACGTGTACGACGTGCCGACCGCGCCGCCGTGCCATCGGCCGTCGCTGTTCGGGATGCTGCCGTACGGTTCGTCGGCGTCTGGTTCGTCGGCGGCGCGCTGGCGGTCCGAATGCGCGAAGCCGGGAATGCGCAGCTTGCTGGTTTCTCGGTCGAAGGCATCGACATGAAAATTGAACTGGCCGGTGCCGCTTTCGACCATCGCCGCGCCCGCGCGGGCGTTGTTCGTGTCGCCGTAGCTGACATCGACCTGGCCCGACACGCCCTTGATGCCCTCGCGCGGAATGCGATTGTCGATGGTGTTCACTACGCCACCGATCGCGTTGCCGCCGTACAACAGGGCCGCCGGCCCGCGCACGATTTCGACGCGCTCGACCGACAGCATGTCTTCCGGCACGGCATGGTCGTAGGAGAGCGTGGAAGCGTCGTAGGATGCGACGCCGTTTTGCAGCAGGCGAATGCGGTCGCCGTCCATGCCGCGGATGATCGGGCGGCCGACCATCGGGCCGTACGTCGTCGTCGACACGCCCGGCAGCCCGTTCAGCGTTTCACCGATCGAATCGGCGCGGCGCGTGATGAGGGCATCGCCATAAAGCGAACTCGTCGGCGAAAACAGCGTGCCCGAGCCGAGCGGATTGTCGGTGACGAACACCGGCGCGAGATCGGTATCGCTGACGGGATGGGCGAGCGCGGGCGGCGTCGTGTCGCTCTGGGCGCGGGCGAGCGTGGTCAGCAGGAGCATACTTAATGGGACGAGCGTGCGCCGGGCTAGCGCCGCATTGGCGAGAGGCCTGCGGATCATGGTTGGTCACCCCGGGATGTTATAATGTTGCATCGGGTGCTCGTGGGTCGGTCCCAATGAAAACTTTATTACGCGAAGACCGTAATGATATAACGTATCAACACAAAAACAAAAGCGCGGCGGTCAGAAAAACGAAAAGGGCCCGAAGGCGAAGCCGGCTTCGTGTCTAGCGATTGCGAATCGCCCGGGGATGGGGCAACGGTTTGCGTCGGCGCGTCCCCTAACAAAACGACTGGAAGAAGGCCGGTAGACGAGGCGTGTTGTTCGGCAAGATAACGGCGCCGCCAGGTGTACAACATGTTCGCGTTGATGCCCTTCTCACGGGCTAGCCTTACGACCGAGACACTCGGATCGCACGCTGCTGCTGCCAGTCGATCCCGAAGCTCCCGTAGGTAATTCGGACGGCCCGCTCGACTACCCGGCTTATTTTTTGACGACTCTGACAAAGTGATGTCCATCAAATCGAGTGATGGACATCACTTTGCGACGTATTGCCGTCACCGCCTACGACGGTTGGGACGAGCCGCTTAAGACAAAGAAGCGAGCAGCGCAAAAGAAAAAGCGCAAATCGTGCTTGAACTCAGGCAGCGGCACCCGATGGCGGCGCTGCTCAAGGCTGCTGGTCTAGCCCGCAGCACGTTCTACTATCAGCTCAAGGTCCTTGAAGCCGGTGATCGGTAAGCCGAGTTGAAAAGGCAGATTCGGGCCGTGTAC
>LELG01000234.1 GCA_001045575.1 Candidatus Burkholderia pumila | reverse complement strand
ACATCACTGCAGCGGGGTATCGATACGCTTGCGATGGCCAGGAAGATTTCTGCTTGGTATCCATAGGGTCGGGAATAGGCGCCAAGCTCTTCCTCAATAGCGTTCCTGTTCTCGGCGTCAGCTTTGATGCGGGCGAGTTGGGGCATGTGAAGTGGAGTTCGCTTCCCGATGCGCCAATGTGCGACTGCGGAGAAATTGGTCACATAGGGGCTTATGCTTCTGGGCGCGGCGCCGCGAGCTTAGTCCAGGCACAGGCGAACAAGGATCCTCTGGGTTTCGCGGCGTCAAGATTGGCCGGTACGGCAATCCACACCATGGATATCGCACAGGCGTTCATCAAGGGGGACCCCTGGACAACGAATTGCGTCGAAGCATCCATCATACCTCTGGCGGCAGGATTGGCTGCTACGCGATCCATAGTCGGTGTGGAACGCTACATCGTGATCGGTGGCTTCGCGCTCGCGGTTGGCACAACCTACACATCCCTGCTGGCCAGGAAATGCAACGAGCACTACAACTGGCCGGGTTGGAATACCGCATTTGAGATGAGTTATGCCGATGACGACAACGGACTGGTAGGTGCGGGGCGATATGGCGAAGACAGGAGAAACGCATGACTTTGAACGTGTCACGATACAACTATCCTGAGCAGTTCGGCCCATCATTTGATCGGCTGATGGAGAACATCGGGACGCAGATTCTCGAAGGGCGTTACATCCTGACGGACGAGGTTAAGCAGTTCGAGTCGGCGTTCGCCAGCTATCTGGATACAGGCCACACAATTGGGCTCAACAGCGGCACCGACGCGCTCATCATCGCCATGAAGGCCCTGGGCATAGGTCCAGGCGACGAGGTGATTACACAGGCAAATACCTTCTACGCGACCGTGGCGGCTATCTGCTTTGTTGGTGCTACTCCGGTAATCGTCGATGCAAACCCTCGCACTTTCCTGATGGACGTTACTCAGGTCGAACATGCGATCACCCCCAATACACGTGCCATCTTGCCTGCACACATGTATGGCGCCTGCACACCAATGGATGCATTGCTGCGCTTGTCTCAACTGCAAAGCGTGTACCTATTGGAGGACGCGGCTCAGTGTCATGGTGCCAGTTTCGAGGGAAAGCGAGCCGGCACATTCGGTGAGATTGGCTGCTTTAGCTTTCATCCGAGCAAGAACTTCGCTGCGGCTGGCGATGCGGGTGCTTGCGTCACAGACAGTGCGGTCCTTGCCGACAAGATCCGTGTTATCAGGGGTCTTGGTCAGCGCAGGCAAAACGAGCATGTTGCATTAGGACTTAATAGTAAGCTGGACTCGATTCAGGCCACGATCCTGACTTGGAAACTCGCCCTGCTCGATGCTTGGAACGAGAGCCGTCAGCAGATCGCTGCGAACTACAGGGAACAACTCGCCGGATTGCCCTTGGTTTTTCAGGAAACGCCGGCTGGATCCACGCATGTCTATCACCTCTTTCAGATCAAGACCGACGCGCGGGATGATTTGCTCGATCACTTGATCCAAGCAAGGATAGATGCAGTTGTCCGCTACCCCCAACCGATTCACCTACAACCGGCCTTCAAAGCGCAGGAGTGGAACCGAGGGCGGTTTCCAGTAGCTGAAGACTTGGCCGCTACTACTTTATGTCTGCCCATCCGTCCGGATATGAGCGAAACGGAGATCAATACCGTGTGCGGCGCCGTTCGATCCTTTTATGGAGCGAGGAGATGAACACGCTTGCAATCGTCGGAGGCAGCAGTCCATTCACTGTCGAGCTGTTCCATCAACTTGCTTTGACGGAGCTGAGAGAGCAGCCTTATGAACTGAGGCTGCACGGTAGGAACCTCGATGCACTCGAACTGGTTCGGTATTTCGCAGTCGCGACCCTACCTGCATGGCGCATTCTGGCGACACCGCATCTTGATGAAGCATTAGATGACGCGGACATTGTGGTCCATCAAGCACGGTATGGCGGCCTAGGGGGCCGCTTTCAAGATGAACTGCTGGCCGCGTCGCTAAATACGCTTGCCGATGAGACACTTGGCCCAGGCGGATTGCAGGCGGCATTGAGGATCGCCGAAGGCGTGCTGGCATTCTCGTCAATTGCCCTGCGTCAATGCCCGGACGCTTGGATCCTCAATCTGGTCAATCCGTTGGGCATTTCCACATCGTTAATCGCTGGGGCCGGCCTGCAGCTCTGTCTAGGGTTATGCGAGTTACCCACAGTAACGCACAGGCTTATCGCCGATCTTCTGGGCGTCACCGTATCTGAGTTGGCGTGGGATTACGTGGGCCTTAACCACCGCGGCTTTCTCTACAACCTGCGAGTTGGGGACGAAAACGTGCTTCCCAGACTCTTAACTGCTCTTTGCGATGAGCGGGCCGAAAATGGTGTCTGCGGCATAGGATCCGAACTCATTGCGCAACTTGATGCGGTTCCGTTGAAATACTTCAAAATGCTGAACGGACAGCCCATTCATGTTCCAGGCCGGGCGCATGCACTGAAGAAGGTGCGTGATCGGGCATACCAAGAGCTTCGTCAAAGACCGGTTGTTTATCCAACATCCATACGCGCGCGAAGCATGCCTTGGTATGAGCACGCTGTCGTCCCGACCATTGCCGCTCTGTTAGGGCATGCCCCGTCCATCACCTGCACGGCAAACATTGGTGGTTCCAATGACATTGCGCAGGAAAGGATGGTCAGGATGGACCGAGGCAAACTGACGATAAAGTCTCCTAGTCAGCCGCCTCCCCTCGTCGCCGCGTGGATGGATCGCTTCTGTCGACACGAGGAATCAGTGTTAACGGCCACACGATGCCGTACACGAGCCGCTGTGATCGCTGCTCTAAAATTAGACCCGTTATTGCGTTGCGATCAAGTACGGATCGCTGCCGACTTGATTGACGTTTGAAATAGACATGATGAAGCCAGCTATTGCCATTGTGGGTTGCGGCCGCATGGGTCTCATCCGAGCTAAAGCTCTAAAGTGCGTGAACCATCGTGTCCGATATGTCTTTGACGTGGACAGCAATCGGGCATCTCAAGTTGCTGACATTCACAACAGTAGAGCGGTCGCCTCACTTGCTGAAATGAATTGGTCCGGACTGGACGCGGTGTTCGTATGCACTCCACCTAGCGACAGGGCGGCAATGGAAATCGCCACTCGACTGGATAAGCACGTTTTCGTTGAGAAGCCAATACACCTTTCTGCCCGACACAGCTTGTCGCTGCTTGGCATGACGCTACCGCGCGATCGCATCTTCGCAGTAGGCTATATGAATCGCTATCGTTCTTCAATCGAGGAAGTTAGAAAACGTATCGAAGGCATGCCAATCCTCGGCTTCCAAGCCCACTGGATCTGCAAACCTTACATGGTGCCCTGGTGGGCTGATCCTGCCCAATCGGGCGGTCCCCTCAATGAGCAGGCCACGCATGTGGTCGACCTGATCCGATATTTGCTTGGTGAGGTAGATCAAGTGACCGCCATACAGGGAATAAGCGACTCAAACACAATCTCCATTATGTTGCGTATGCAATCTGGTTACATAGGTTCTTTTATTTATTCATGTTCCGCAACTAAAAAGGATATCGGCCTGCACTTGTTTACACAGGACACGCCGATTGTTCTGAATGGATGGGATTTCTATTTGTCCGATGCGCCTTGGCAAATATCCACCATCCAAGGTCAATCCAGCGAGGATGCTTTTCTGAGCGAGACCAAAAGCTTTCTCGACGCCGTTGAGTCAGGTGACACGCAGGCTGTTCGATCTCCATTTGCCGACGCTTTCAAGACTCAGGTTGTAGTCGATTGCATACGGAATTCGTTGCGACTGGGCACGCGTGTGACGGTCGAGGCCTACAGGGAAGAACTGGACGCCCTATGAATCCTATCGGCACGATTCAAGGCTCAGTTAGCCGGTAGGCAAAAATATCGGTTAGCGAGGCAACATCAACGTCGCGACCGTTTTTCATCATTGCAGCGGTGTCCGAATTTCCATTAACGCTTAGGTATGTATATTATTTATAGGATAGTTACCTTGACATAGCAGCTTTGGCCTTAGCATCTCTCGTCGTGCCGAGAGTGACTACGCTCGCAAACGGCTTAGTCTGGCAAGGAGATTAAAAAAATCCTACTGGCATGCTCTGCGGTCTGGGTGCGAATAAATTGGACGGAGCAGTGAGATGGAATCAGTCAAGGTCGTCTTCTTCGATGTCAGCAACACCCTGATGAATTTCGACTATGGTACCGTGGCGAAGCTTTCTGGCATGAACCAAACACAATTGACCAAGCAGGGACCAGCACGCTGGAAGCAGATCAACAGCGAATTGGCTGAGGCACATCGAAGGGGGGAGCAGCCCGACCCTTTTCGCATGCTGATCCACAGCTTAGTGTACGCTGAGACCGGGCTTGCGGGCATTGAGGCGGTCATTAATGGCAGCGATGCCGTCTCCTTATGGAACTGCACGAACGACGAAGCACGCCAAGCAGTCGAGGCCCTGCGCAGTCAAGGTGTCCGGGCCGGGGTTATTTCTAAGTCTAAGGCGGACGGAACGCTTCAAACTCTACTTGACCGCCACGGCTGGATGGGATTGTTCGAAGTGGTCATCGACTCAACGGTGGTTGGGGTGCAGAAGCCGGACTCTCGCATTTTTGAAATGGCGCTCGCGCGGGTTGGAGTAAAAGCCAACGAAGCTCTGTATGTCGGATATTTGCCCTCCGTGGATGTCCAAGGCGCTAATGATGCCGGCCTTCGCGCCGTACTCTACGATCCCTACGATCTATATCAAGCGGATTTGGAACATTTAGTCGCTGCTCATGGCCCCTTCCACCGGTTGACTGATCTGCGTCAACTTTCCCCGCTGGTTCGACTCCTCAATGGCTGAATCATGAACACACGTCCCAACTTAGGTATTCGACTGTCATTTACTGGCGCATGGTACACGTCGAAAATTGCACACGCGGGTTACAAAAAGGTTCTCATGTTTCGCGCACTCGCCAACCGTGGGGACCTCGGCTGCAACTACATAGACTTCGTCGCGTTGGAACCCAATACCAGTATTGGCCTTCACCGGCATGGCCCCCATGACACAGAAATTTATGTGATCGTGAAAGGGATGGGCGAAATGACGATAGAAGATGAAACTCTGATTGTCACCACGGGAGATGTGGTTGTCAATCCTCCCAATGGTACGCATGGCCTCGTCAATGTGGGAAAAACCTTGCTGAAACTTGTTGTAATCGATGTGCCAGTAGTACATGACACTACTCGTAAATTCAAGCTGGCGTGTGCCAATAATCTCTGCGTGCCTGCTGAATACGATTGATTTGGTTTCCTAAAATATATCAATGACCAATCCATTGAACCAGTAAAATTATACCGATCTAAAGGTGCATGGGCAAAATGAATCTGAGTGAAGTCGAGCGAGAAGAACTGCTGTCGATGCAGCGCCGCCGAACGATGGCCGTTGGCCAAGTGAGGCAAGCGCGGTTGATCCTGCTGCTCGACGAAAGGGCCTCGCGCGGGGCGATCATGAACGAATTGCGATGCGATTCGCGTTTCATTACCACATGGCAAACCCGTTTTGCCGGTGAGCGTCTGGCGGGCCTGTACGGCAGGTACCCAGGTCGTGTGCCACGCTGGGATTTGGCGCGTCTTGAGGCGCGAGTGCTCGACTACACGCTGCGGCGCAAACCGGCCTACGGCTCGACGCACTGGAGCAGCCGAAAGTTGGCCGCGCAGCTGGGCGTGCCCTTACCCCATATGGTGTCCAACGATCCCGACTTTGAGGCCAAAGCGGCCGATGTGATCGGCCCTGTACCTGAACCCACCATTGCATGCGGCGGTGTTCTGCGTGGACGAGAAAACGGCCATTCAGGCGCTTG
>LELG01000233.1 GCA_001045575.1 Candidatus Burkholderia pumila | reverse complement strand
CCCTGTGCTGTTGTAATGCTACTGGCTGACGGCAGTCGGAAAGCCGTGTGCGGGAAAACTGCAAGCACGGTTTGACGAGAGGCCGCTGGGACGATCACTTCAAACTTGAGGCCTACTCTACATCTCGCGCTGGGCGTGCTGCGTTTGCAGGAACATCAGCGCACGCGGCTATTCGTCAGACGTGACCGCTTCGACCGCTTCGTGTCGTGTCTCGTATTCGTGCCGCGTGGCAAGCTCAACACGGACCCGCGCCGCCGCATTCCAAAGTCCTGATGGAGGCATTTCACGGCCATAGCATCGAGTTCACGCCGTTGCTGTCGGAGTCGCCGCTGGCGCGCATTCATATCGTCGTGCGGGCCGAGCGCGGCGCGATGCTCGAACTCGAAACGCGCATCGTGCAGGTCGCGTGCCGCTGGCAGGATGATCTCGCCGATGCGCTCATCGACAATCACGGCGAAGAGGAAGGCAACCGCTTGTTGCAGCGTTACGCGGATTCGTTTCCCGCTGGCTATCGCGAGGACTATCGCGCACGCACGGCGCGGTGCGCGATATCAAACTGATCGAGGCGACGCAGACGCGGCCGGGCGGCATCGCCATGAGTTTGTACCGGCCGATCGAAGCGGGCATCGACGTGACGAAGCGCGCGTTTCGCTTCAAGGTGTATCGCATGGGCGATCCGATCGCGCTGTCGAACAGTTTGCCGATGCTCGAACATCTCGGCGTGCGCGTGGACGAAGAGCGTCCGTATCTGATCGAGCCGACCGGCACGCCGAACGCATGGATTCACGATTTCGGCCTGGAATTGCAGGACGAAGTGGAGTTCGACATCGACCGCGTGAAGCCGCTTTTCGAGAACGCGTTCGCCAGCGTCTGGGCAGGCGAAACGGAGAACGACGACTTCAACCGTCTCGTCCTGCGCGCTCAATTCGGCGCGCTCGACTACTGGCGGCAATAGTGGCGGTCAAACCGTAAAACGGCGGTGTCATCCATGACGGCCTTCAATGGCGACGCACGCCCATCCAGCGAAGAAATATCCCGCGATACGCTGGAACGCCTGCCGCTCGCACTGCTTTTAGTCGATGACGACGGACGTATTCGTTTTGCGAATGTCCGCACGGAAAGGTTGTTTGGTTATGCGCGCCACGAGCTGATCGACACGCGCGCCGATGCAATCGTGCCCGGCGCGTGTGCACGCCCGGACGGTGATTCGAAACCTCGACGGTCTTCGCCTGCCGCAAGGATCAGACACGCTTTCCGGTCGATGTCACGTTGAACCGCTTCGAAGACGACAGGCTGGCGGTGGTCATCCAATAATCGCGCGAGCGAGATACTCAGGCGCATTCGTGCGCTCGTGAAGAAGGGCGAACTGGAACTGATGCCCTTGTCGATTACAAGCGCGATTGGCGATGTCGCGCTGCTCGTGCATAGCGATGCCATTCAGCGCGGCATTCGTGTGGCGCTCGATATCGATCCGCAATTGCCACTCGTGCGCGGCGACAAGGTTCAATTGCAGCAGGTCGTGCTGAACCTCCTGCTCAATGCATTCGGCGCGATGGATGCGAGCACGTCGGATCGTCTTGTTACTGTCACGGCGAACCGTGAGGGCGAAGACAAGCTGTGCGTTTCCGTGCGCGATGAAGGGCATGGCGTGCCGGCCGCATTCGCGGATCAGTTGTTCCGGCCGTTCTGCACGTCCAGGTGCGATAGCCTCGGACTCGGATTGTCGATCAGCCGCACCATTGTCGAGATGCACGGCGGCCGCATTCATGCGCGCAACAACGCGGATCGCGACGCGACTTTCAGCTTCACGTTGCCAACCGAGGTGGAACGTGCATGACGCGACGCCGACCCTGTTCATCGTCGATGACGACGACGCTGTGCGCCGCGCGCTCGCACGTTTGATCGGCGCGGCGGGATATCGGACGCAGTCGTATGCGTCGGTCGAAGCGTTTCTCGATGCCGACACGAGTGCTTTGAGCGGCCCCGCATGTCTCGTGCTCGATGTCTTCCTGCCGGGACTCGGCGGCTTCAACTTGCAGCGCGCATTGGCGTCGCAGCAGCAACACGCGATGCTGCCGATCATCTTCGTCACCAACCATGGCGATATTCCGATGACCGTGAGCGCGATGAAAGCCGGCGCGACGGATTTCATCGCCAAGCCCGTCGACGATGCCGCATTGCTCAAAGCCATCGATGCCGCGCTTGCACGCGCTTCGAGCGAACTGCGCGAGCGCATCGAGATGGATTCGATTCAGCAGCGTCTGCAACGCCTCACGCCGCGCGAACGCGAAGTGCTCGTACTGGTCGTGAGCGGCTTGCTCAACAAGCAGGTGGCGAGTGACTGGGAACGGTGGAGAAGACCATCAAGGTGCATCGCGCCCGCGTGATGGAAAAGATGGAAGCGAAGTCGCTGGCGGAACTCGTGCGCTTGTCGGACAGGGCCGGCGTTTCAACGCAAGCGGCACGGCCCTGATTCGTACGAGCCTGAAAGCGCGGCTCGGTGATGCGCGCGCTCTTCGTTATGCTCATGATGACCGTTATCATGATGCGGCTCGTGCTTATAGTGGTAATGTTCGTGCTTGTCGTGGCGTTCGTCAGCGAATGATTCGCCGTGCGCTTGAACAATCGCTGACCAAATCCTGAAAAACGGGCAATCAATAAGCCATCCGAAGCAATTTTTTACTCAGAGCGTGCGACGCATGCCGGATGCATTGGAATTGGAAGACTCTTCGTAGAGCAGTTCGCGCGTCTCTGTGTTTAGGCATTCGCGCAACACGCCGACGAAGCCCGGATCCACCGCCAGCTTCAGCCGGTCGAAACGATGCTGCACGTGGCTGCGATCCAGAAAATTCGCGATGGTCCGCGCGAATTTCTCGCTGGATTCCAGCATGCGCGAAGCGGGGTTCCGGATGTCCTCGACCTGCTGCAAGTCGACCTTCAACCCTCGTGTCTCGAAGATCAGCGCGCGGTTGCCGTCGGCTGCGAGAACCCAGGTGATGGCGGTCATGACGCTTTCTCCTTCGCGGCCTCTACCGGGCGCGCACCTCCGCTATTCTGCGCTTAATTTCAACGCAGAGGCTTCGTGGAAACGCTTAGTTTCCGCGTCCGAAACACACGCGGTGCGTATCTTGATGCCGCATCGCAACAAAGCGCGTTACGTCTCGCTCCACATGCGCAGAAGGTTGTGATAGCAGCCAACGAGCGTGCGTTTCGCGGCTTCGTCGCCATTGGTGGCATTGAGGCGCTGGATGGAGTTGTCGAGGTAGAAGAGCAGGGTGCGTTGTGCATCGTCGCGCACGTGGCTTTGTACCCAGAAGAAGCTCGATACGCGCGCACCGCGCGTGACCGGCCTCACCTGATGCAGGCTCGTCGCCGGATAAACGATCGCATGGCCCGCGGGCAGTTTCACTTCATGCACGCCATACGTATCTTTCGATGACCAGTTCGCCGCCATCGTAATCTTCCGGGCGCGAGAGAAACAGCGTGACGGATACATCCGTGCGCACGCGCGGCGCCGTGGCCGGGGACGATGCGACTGGCGCCATCGACATGATTGCCGAAGTGCATGCCGCCTTCGTAGCGATTGAACAGCGGCGGATACATGCGATTCGGCAACACCGCGCTGATGAACAACGGATGCCGCTCCAGCGTGCCCACGAGGATATCGCCGAATTCGAGCGCAATGGGCGAGCCTTCCGCGATCTGCTGATTGCGCTTGACCGACGCGCCCTGATAGCCGGCGGTGGCGCGGCCATCGACCCATGCGTCGCTGGCCTCCAGCTTCGCGCGCATGGTGGCGGCGTCTTCGGGCTCAGGACGTTCGGTATGGAGAGGATCATTTTTATATCGGTTCGACGCGCGCGCCGCTATCCGGACAACGGCGCGCGTGATTCAAATCATCAACGGAAACGATAGTTCAGCGTTGCCAGGAACGTGCGGCCAAGTCCCGGCACCGCGCGCCCGCCGTCAGACGGAATCAGGGCGTCGTAGTACTTCTCTTCTTGTCCATCAGGTTCAGCACGTTGAGCTGGATATCGTAGCGTTTCTGATGATACGCGGCCATCACGTCCCAGCGCACGTAGCCGCCGACTTCGACGAGATTGTTATTCGCCGTATAACGCGACGAGACATACGACGGCCCGACCCGCCGCCAATCTGCCACGCTGGCGTGAAGTCGTACGTGTTCCATAGCGTGAACATGTGATGCGGCGTGTTCGCAAGCTGATTGCCCGTGGTGCCGTCACGCCCATTCAGCACGGTGCCGTCCATGTACGTGTAGCCGCCAAACATCTACCATTGCTTCGTGATATGGCCCGCCACGCCGAGCTGATAGCCGCGCACGCGCACATCGCCATCGAGCGTGTATTCGCCGGTCGATGTCTGCGTCCGCGCGTTCGTCTTCTCGATTTTGAACAGCGATTGCGTCACCGACAAGCCGCCATTCAGCAGATCCCACTTCGACCCGACTTCGTACGACTTGTTGTGCTCGGGCGGCAGATTCTGCTGGCCGTTTGTGAACGAACGTGAGCGCTTCGCTTCAAGCGACGGATTGAACGACGTACCGTACGACACGTAATACGACTGCCAGTCCGTCGGCTGCCACACGACGCCCGTGCGCACCCTCGTGAAGTAATTGGTCTGCGTGCCGTAGCTGGGCGCGTTGATCGAGTTGTGGATCGATGCTTCATAACGATCCCAGCGTACGCCGCCAATCCACTTCCAGTGCTCGCCGATCGACACGGTATCGTTCAGGTAAAGACCGAGGCCGTGCGCGCTTGACTCCGCGAGATTGGTCGCGGTCTCGACATAGTTCGCCAGACGCGGCACATAGGCCGGATTCACGAGCAGCACGATAACCAGCGTGTTCGACGGCAGGCCCGGCGTTATCGCGGTGAAGCTCTGGTTGCTGTAAGTCTCGTGACTCAGATCGCCGCCCGCCAGCATGTCGCGCTTCAGGAAGCCGGTCGCAAATTTGGCCGTGACTTCGGTCGTGTTATAGACCGAATGATCGTTGATGTTGAGGTCCTTGCCTTGCAGCCGCACGAACAGCGACGACAGCGGCAGCGTCGTGTAATTGCCGTTGCTCAAAGCGGTCGAGGAACCGAGTGGCCCGTCAGCACGGCGGCGGCATTGGTCGCGCGCGCTTCGGTGCTGTAGTGGCTGAATTGCGTCTGATTGCGCAGCGTGAACATATCGTTGAAACGATGTTCGATGCGCGCATTCACTGTTTGCACGTCCTGAATCGTGTGGTCGTCCGTGAAACCGTAGAAGGTCTTCGTATTGACCGGCGCGGGATGGCCGTTGAGCGGCGGAATGCCGTAGTCGGGCTGATCGCGGTTGTGTTGGATCAGTGCGGACAGCGTGACCTGCGTTGGCGTGCCGATGCTGAATTTCACTTCGTCGCGACGCCGCAATCCTTGTTGTGCATTTCGTCGCGGTTCGAGCCGAGCGACTACCCGAACGCGTTGATGCGGAACGCGGCGGTATCCGTGATCGGCTGATTCACATCGACCGTCGTGCGGTAGCGGTCATGCGTGCCGGCCTGCACGGAGAGACATCGGCGCGCAGCTTCAGATTCGGCTGCTTGTTGACTGATGACGCGCCGGTCGAGCCGCGCCCGAAGTACAGCGACGACGGGCACAGCACGTCGATCGATTCGAGATTGAACGTATCCCGATAGTACTGGCCGCGGTCGCGGAAGCCATCGCGGAAGTCATCGAGATAAATGTCCGTGCGCGCCGTGAGGCCGCGCAAATGTAGTAGATGTGCCCCTTTGGGGGGTACGCCTTGTAGTGAAATTGGTAGCCGAGCGAATTTGATCGGCTACCTTGTTGCATTGACCTGATTACCGTCAGGTCCCGCCCGATTCAGCGGCTTCATCTC
>LELG01000232.1 GCA_001045575.1 Candidatus Burkholderia pumila | reverse complement strand
ACCTCTGTCCCAACGCCACCCGCGAGGTACTCATCAACTACTTGCTGCCGGAACTGCTCGTTGTACTTCGTCATGAAAAACACCCCAAAAAGCCAGATCGATGTCCAACTTTTGGGGGGCAGTTCACATCGCAATAAAAAAGCCGGCCTTTGAGAAATAATAGTTGCGCCTGCCACGGGACCCGCAAGTCCGAGCGCGGCAAACTCGGCGCGCGAGATCAGCGCAAGCTGATGCGTGAGCAGCCGCGCGGGCTTGATATCGAAGCGATCCTGCAAGTTCGGCCCGAGATTATAGTGGGAAAGTTGCGCCGGACCGTCTCCGATATGCAGGTAGAACTTCACCGCCAGTTCCCAATGCAGACGCACGCCGTGCATCGACTCCAGCAAAAAATCGCATTCGCCGATGGTGGGCCGCCCATGCCGCAACGGCACGTTCGCGGCGATGAGGCGCATCGACGGGCCATGTGCGAGGAAGTATTCGAGCAGGCTCTCGGCGTAGATGCCGAAGCGCGTCGACTTGGGATTGCGCGAGCGCGGCATCGCGTTCGGCATCGTCTGAGAAAGGATGCGCCAGCGGCATGCCCGCGCAATCCGCATGCAACAGGTCGGGCGCGAACAGCAGCCAGGCCAGGTTTCGCACGGTCACGTCCTCAAAGCGATCGACGAGCTGCGCGAGTTCGGACATTAGCGGCTGCCTTTGGCCTGGTTAGTCGACGGTTCGACGCCGAGCGCTTTTATTGCATCACGATAAGCGCCGCGTGCTAGGCACAGATCGGACCACGACTTCGCTTTCTCCGGCAAGCTGCGCAGCAAATACGCCGGATGATATGTGACGACGACCGGCACGCCGCGATATTCATGCACGCGGCCACGCATCGACGAAATGCTGGCTTCGTTCTTAAGTAGACTTTGCGCGGCGAACCGGCCAAGCGCGACGATCACCTTCGGCTTTATCAGTTCGACCTGACGTTGCAGATACGGCACGCAGCGCGCGATTTCATCTAGATCGGGATTGCGGTTGCCGGGCGGGCGGCACTTGATGACGTTGGCGATATACACATTCGATTCACGTGACAGCCCGAGCGAGCGCAGCATGTTGTCGAGCAGCTTGCCCGCCTGCCCGACGAACGGCTCGCCCTGCTTGTCCTCGTTCTCGCCCGGCGCTTCGCCAATGAGCATCCAGTCCGCTTTCCGATCGCCGACGCCGAAGACCGTGTTCGTGCGGCGCTCGCAGAGACGGCATTGTTCGCAGTTTGAGACGCGTTCTTCGAGCGCGGTCCAGTCGAGCGTGTGAACGTCGGACGGTGCCTGCTCTGTCACGGCGGGCATGTGCACGGGGGCGTCGTCGGTCCAGGGAAGATCGTCCTCGTAAGCTTCCAGCGGCGGCGCTTCGTATTCTTCGCTTTTCGCCGATGTAGGCGGTTTTGCCGCGGCGGGGACAGGCGGCGCTTCCTCGACCTGAACAACCGGCGCATTGGCAACCGCAGGCACTGCTTCAACCACGACCGAAGCGATCGCTTCACGCACTGGTTCTTCGACCTGCGCATCGGACGCCAGCGCACTCAAGCCGCGCCGCACCCATATCGGCCCGATTCCCAACTCATCGATCAACAATTCACCGAGCGCCATGTGCACCCTCCTTCGATAATACCAGACGCATGACGATTGCGTCCTCACGCGTGCGATGCCGCGCGGGGTAATAACTTTTACGACGCCTGATGACGACGAAGCCAAAGCGCTCGTACAACAAAATGGCGCGCGGATTCGATGGCCGCACTTCGAGCATCACGCCTTCGAGCTTCGCCGCCCGCGTGATGCGCACCGCTTCGCGCAGCAGCATCAGCCCCGCGCCCGCATGCTGCGCGGACGGCGCGACGCACAGATTGAGCAGATGCATTTCATCGACCACGGGCATCAGCACGCAATAGCCGATCAGCGTGCCGGTCACGTGACGCAGGCATACGCCGTAATAGCCATTGCGCAGCGAATCCTGAAAATTGCCGCGGCTCCAAGGAAACTCGTAGGCGAGCTTCTCGACCATGGCGACTTCGTCGAGATCGGTTTCGGTCATCGGCGTGAGATACCGATTCGCGAGCAGCACGCCGCTCACCGAAGTGCCTCCTCGCGTGCCTGCATGCGTTCGGCCGTGGTCTGCGCAACCTTGCCCCGCACATAGTCGGGCGCGGCGTGCTCGGGCGCGACCGTGCGGCCCGCGCGGAACGCCCGCAAGCTGATCAGCGCGACCGGCAGTGCATGCGGCAACGCTTGCTTATCGACCTTTGATGCCGCTGACACTGCCGGAAGCCGATTTCCGAACGCGGCCGCCGCGTTGCCTGCGAGCGTGAAAGGAACAGCAGGTAATGGCAGCGCATCCGGCTTGTCCAGCGATGCGGGATGCAGCGTTTGCCATTCGCCATCGGCCTTTGCGGCGTCGAAGGCGTAATCGGCCCAGTAGACCTCGTCCATGCGCGCATCGAGCGCGACCAGCACGCGCGCCGGCAAGGCGTTCAGGCGTGCCGCTTCCGCGCATGCGAGCAGCGTGCTGACCGGCACCACCGGCACATTCAGCCCGAATGCGAGTCCTTGAGCTACGCCCGTCGCTGTGCGCAATCCCGTGAACGAGCCCGGTCCCGCGCCGAACGCGATCGCGGCGCAATCGGCGAGCGTGAGACCGGCTTCAGCGAAAAGCTCGCGGATCATCGGCAAAAGACGCGTGCTGGATACCGCGCCCGTCGCTTCATGGCTATACCAAACGCGGACGTCTCTGCTTGTGTACTGAGGAGGCGCGCCGGCCTGATGGGGGGCGGGACCGGCGAACAGGAGCGCGGCGGAGCAGAACTCCGTCGAGGTATCGAGAGCGAGAAGTACGATGCGTGTCATAGCCGGTATTATAATGCGGAGCAAGTGTACCTTTGACGCCGATCAGCGCAAGCAGCGCGATCCGAAAACCGCGCGCCCTTTTCCTGGCTGAAGCCGGTTGGAAGAAAAACTCGACGGGCCGCGCACCGAACGCTTGTTAAGATCGCCCATCCATCTCAATAACAGGCAGGAGCGTGCGCATGACCTATATCGACCAGCAATTCGCCCAGGCTCAGACCGACGTGACGCAATTGCCCGAGCGTCCCAGCAATCTGACCTTGCTGCGTCTCTACGCGCTGTTCAAACAAGGCAGCAGCGGCGACGTTAGCGGCGAAAAGCCGGGAATGACCGACATCGTCGGCAAATACAAATTACGAAGTGTGGGCCGTGCTGCAAGACACCCCCGCCGATGATGCTAAGCAGCGTTATGTCGAACTGGTCGATCCGCTCAAACGCGGCGAAACAAGCTAAAGCGGCAGGAATCGCGCCATCTTTCTGCCCGAAGATGGCGCGCGATGCGTCAAAATGTGGCGCGGCGCAACAAATTCAGATATAATTTCGACCAACGCAGGTTCTTGGTTTTCATACGAAGTAGTTATCGAATTTGGAATTTGCGCTTCGTAGCGTTTTGCTCCAATCCAGTTTAGAAACTGTCCCTCCCCTGCTGAGCCGTGGCACTGGTTTATTCGATGTTCGTTTCGCGTCTCTTCAAGCATCAGGCTGACGTCGCGCCCTCCTCGGCCTGACGTATCCGATACAGCTTCTAAAAAAGATTCTCGCTGAACGTTCGCGCGAATTTTGCCCCCGTTTTTCGATTTGCTCGCTGTTTTTTTCGCTCGCTGAATCCAACGACTTGGGTATGCCGATTGGTGCCGACGCCTTTTTTCCGTATCAAGGATCGACATGACTCAGAGCATCACCCCCAGCCTGTTGGACAATATCGCAGCACAAGCGATCGTCGCCGCGCCGGCCGCTGAAGTACCCGCCGTTTCCGCAGGACCTACTTTCGAATCCCTCAGCCTTTCTGCCGAAATCGTCTCCGCGCTGACCGCAGTCGGTTACCAGAACCCGACGCCCGTGCAGCAGCGAGCCATTCCCGCCGCGCTCGCCGGCCGCGATCTGATCGTGTCCAGCGCGACCGGTTCGGGCAAGACGGCGGCGTTCATGCTGCCGGCCATCGAAAAATTCGCGCAACTGCAAAAGCTCGAAGCGTCGCAGCCACGTCAGCCGCGCGACCCGAACGCCAAGCCGGGCCGCCGTCCCATGCCGGTCGCGCGTCCGAAGCTGCTCGTGCTCACGCCCACACGTGAACTCGCCATGCAGGTTTCCACCGCCGCGGCCACGTACGGCAAGCATCTGCGCCGTCTGCGCACGGTCAGTATTCTTGGCGGCGTCGCGTACGGCCAGCAGTTGATGCTGCTCGCCAAGAACCCTGAAATTCTCGTTGCCACGCCGGGCCGTTTGATCGACCATCTGGAACACGGCCGCATCGACCTGTCGGAACTGAACATGCTCGTGCTGGATGAGGCCGACCGCATGCTCGACATGGGCTTCATCGAAGATATCGAAACCATCGTCGATGCCACGCCCGCTTCGCGTCAGACGTTGTTGTTCTCGGCAACCATCGACGGCAAGGTCACGTCGCTCACCGGGCATCTGCTGAAGGATCCGGAGCGGATCGAGATCGTCCAGAAGCTGGAAGCGAAGAGCAACATTGCGCAGACTGTACATTACGTCGATGACCGCGATCACAAGGATCGTCTGCTCAACCATCTGCTGCGCGACGCTGAACTCGATCAGGCGATCGTCTTCACGGCGACCAAGAGCGATGCCGACCTGATCGCCAACCGTCTAGCCGACGCCGGTTTCGAATCCGCCGCGCTGCACGGCGACCTTCCACAAGGCGTGCGTAACCGCACCATCCGTGCGTTGCGCGAGCGCCGCGTGCGCGTATTGGTCGCAACCGATGTCGCGGCGCGCGGCATCGACATTCCGGGCATCACGCACGTCTTCAACTATGACCTGCCGAAGTTCGCGGAAGATTATGTGCACCGTATCGGCCGTACGGGCCGCGCCGGTCGCAGTGGCACGGCAGTCAGTCTCGTGCATTACGCCGAAATGGGCGCGCTGAAGCGCATCGAGCGTTTCGTGCGTGCGCCGTTGCCGGTCAATGTCATCGTGGGCTTCGAGCCGCGCAAGGCGCCGCTCAAAGGCGGTTTCGGCGGCGGCCGTCGCTTCGGCGGCAACCGTGGCGAAGGCGGCTATGGCGCGCGTCGCAACGACGGCCCGCGTGCACCGCGTCGCGGCAACTAAGTAGCCTCCGCTCCAAGAAAAACCGATGCCTAGCGCATCGGTTTTTTTTCGTGTGCGCCATGCTTGGCGCGTGCGACGTGGATCGTGCATGGCCGTATGCTAAAAAATTCCGTATCATCTTTTTAACGATTCAACCGTGGAGCGCACGACGAGTGCAAACGACAGCATGAGCAATATCCAGCTCGATATCGAATGGACCGACGCGGCATCGCGCAAGATCGAAAAACTGATGCCGCGCAATACAAGAACAAGGACGACTTTTTGGCGCTGCCGTCGGTCGAATGTCTGCCGATGGAAAGCGACGTTCTGTTTCTCGGACCGGCGGGCAAGCAGCAGCCGTTCATCGTGGCGGAGCGTCAATATCATCACGATGGCGATACCGACTGGACCATCATTCTGATTCTCGATATTCCGCACGAGACGCACTGATCAAAGCATTTTCGTCGCGCGGCGCACTTCGCCGTGTTCGATCAGGTCCGGCGCTTTCGCGCGAAACGCCTGAATGTGCGCCGACTGGCCGTGCTCATCGAGCGCGGCGTCGCTTTCCCAGCGCTCTAAGAAAATGAAGCGGCGCGGCTCTTCGTTATCCCCGATGTGCAGTTCAAACTCCGCTATATGAACGGCCCCCCTTTTGCACCAGCTTTCTCGTGTCTGACAGAGCAGGATAGGTTGCAGCTCTATATGCGACCTTGTTGCAGCCATACCTCCGCTGCGGGTCCCTATGAAATCCGCTGACTCTTACCTCATTCCACTTAA
>LELG01000231.1 GCA_001045575.1 Candidatus Burkholderia pumila | reverse complement strand
GTGCAACAACGCATGTGCCACGTTGATATCGTGCACGTTAGCCGCCGTGCCGATAAAACCGTGTGAACCAAGCCTGACTGTGCGTCCACGCCCACGTGCGCTTTCATGCCGGAGGACCAATTCCGGCTTCCAGGTCAAACGTCATGAGTCGATGATGAGCGAAGTAGAAGTCATAGGTGTCGGCAGTTTTAGGGTTCGGACGTGCGGCGATCTCCAGGCGGAGCAATGCGCTTGAGACGCGCAACTGGTGACCTCGAAACATGATCTTGCCGTCCCAACCCACGCCCAGCACTTCGTCGTGAGACCCATATTCAATCGGCGGCAGCGCCTCGGGCATGCTGCGCGGACTCGGGCAATAGCGGGTAATGGGCGTGGCCATGTCGATGCTCTGATGGGGACGTTGATGGTTATAGATTTCGCGCTAGCGCTCCAGTTCGGCCTGTACGTGAGCCCGGCCACCGAAGCTGCGGTTGTTCATCACCTCGGCTTTGAGCGAGCGATGAAAGCGCTCGTCTTCAACAGCATCTCGCACACGGTCATGATGTGCACGCCGCGCGATCTCGAAGCGTTTGCGGTGGGTTTCTCGCTCACGGAAGGCATCGTCGAACGCGGGAGCGATATTCAGGATATCGAGGTCTACTATCGTAACGACGGCGTTGCGTTACCGCACGCGGAAGTGCATCTGCAAATCGGTGCAGCAGGCGTTTGCTTCGCTTAAGGATAAGCGGTACGCGCTTGCCGGACAGAGCGGTTGCGGCATGTACGGAATCGAAAGTATCGACTTGCTGGATTTGCAGCCCGAGCGTGTGCCGGACACGGGCTTTCTGAGCAAGCTCGCGCCCGATGCAATCGAACGCGCGGCGCGCGAATTATCCGCGCATCAGCGTTTGAGGCAGCTCACGGGCGGCCTGCATGCCGCCGCCTGGTGCGATGAAACCGGTCGCGTGCAGTATGCGTTCGAAGACGTCGGCAGGCACAACGCGCTGGATAAATTGATCGGCAATCTCGTGCGGCAGCGTCAGGATACGGACGCAAGGCTTCGTCTTCCTGTCGAGCCGCGCGAGTTATGAACTGGTGCGCAAATCGGCGCGCGTCAGCATTCCGATGGTTGCCACCATTTCCGTGCCGACATCGCTCGCCATTGCGATTGCGAAGCAGGCGAGCTTGCGGCTCGTCAGCTTCGCGCGGGAGAACAGCTTCGTGGAATATGACGTCTCTTGAAAGTACGATATTCGAAGCGCGAGAAATCCGGCTTGCGCTTTTCGAAGAACCTTCCTTCGCTTCGGGCGCGGTCAGCATCTGCGCAAACTGCTCCGCTTCCGTTTCCATACGTGCGATGACTTCGGCCGACTGCGAGCGCTTCATCCGCGCCTTCGTCACACGCAACGAAGAAGCCGGCAGCGCCGACAGCTTCTTCGCTTTGCCGAACGCGTACGCATCGAGTTCCTTTTCATCGATGACATCGTTCACGAAGCCCATCGCCATCGCTGCGTTCACGTCGAACGCTTCGCCGGTCAGCAACTTTTCCGCCGCGCGTTGATAACCGGCCGTGCGCGGCAGCAACAGGCTCGATGCCGCTTCCGGGCACAAGCCCAACTGCGCGAACGGCAACGAGAACTTCGTCGTTGCCGTCGCGTAGACCATGTCGCAGTGAAGCAGCATCGTCGTGCCGATGCCCACGGCCACGACGATCGGCTTCGGACACGCGCTGATCCGGCGCAGGAACTGGAACACGGACGCGTCGAGTCTTTTCGGCGGATCGTTCAGGAAATCGTCGAGATCGTTGCCCGCGCTGAACGCGCCGCCGTTCGCGCGCAACAGCACCGCGCGCCCGGTGGCGTCTTTCTCGGCTTCGTAGAACGCATCGGCCATTTCCTGATACATCGCCGACGTGATCGCGTTCTTCTTTCCAGACGATCGAGCACGACGCTCAACACGCCATCGTTCCGTTCGATCTGAATCTCCATGCGCTTGTCTCCTCGCGTGTCTCTCCTAGTGCTTAAAGACGCTCGATGATGCCCGCCGCGCCCATTCCGGTGCCGACGCACATCGTCACCATGCCGTATTTGAGGTTGCGGCGGCGCAGGCCGTGCACGACGGTCGCCGTACGAATCGCGCCCGTCGCACCTAGCGGATGCCCGAGCGCAATCGCGCCGCCGAGCGGATTGACTTTGGACGTGTCGAGCCCGAGATTGTTGACGACCGCGAGCGATTGCGCCGCGAACGCTTCGTTCAGCTCGATCCAGCCGATATCGTCCTGCTTCAATCCTGCCGCTTTCAACGCCGCCGGAATCGCTTCCTTCGGCCCGATGCCCATGATCTCCGGCGACACGCCGCGCACCGCAAAACTGACGAAGCGCGCGAGCGGCGTGAGATTGAACTGCTTCAGCATTTTTTCCGATACAACGATCAGCGCACCCACGCCATCCGACGTCTGCGAACTGTTGCCCGCCGTGACCGAGCCTTTTTTCGCAAACACCGGGCGCAGCTTCGCTAGACCTTCGACCGATGTGTCCTTGCGCGGACCTTCGTCCAGCGCAATCTCGCGCACATTTACGCGCACTTCGCCCGATGCGAGATCCGGAAAGCGCTCGTTCAGCGTGTAGGCGGCAATTTCATCCGCGAATTCGCCAGCTTCCTGCGCCGCCAGCGCGCGCCGATGCGACTCCGCCGCAAACGCGTCCTGCGCTTCGCGGCTGATCTTCCAGCGCTCGGCCACTTTCTCGGCGGTCAGACCCATGCCGTACGCAATGCCGACATCCTCGTTGCGATCGAAGATATGCGGCGACAGCGAGGGCTTGTTGCCCATCATCGGCACCATGCTCATGGATTCGCAGCCGCCCGCGATCATCGCGTCCGATTCGCCCACGCGGATGCGGTCCGCCGCCATCGCCAGAGCCGTCAGGCCGGACGCGCAGAAGCGGTTCACCGTCACGCCGCTGACCATGTTTGGCAGTCCCGCCAGCAACGCGCCCATGCGCGCGACGTTCAGCCCTTGCTCGGCCTCGGGAATTGCGCAGCCGACGATGGCGTCTTCGATCACGCTCGTATCGAGTCCCGGTACTTGCGCGACGGCGGATTTGATCGCGTGGACCAGCAGTTCGTCGGGCCGCGTGTTTTTGAACACACCGCGCGGCGCCTTGCCGATCGGCGTGCGGCTCGCGGCGACGATGTATGCATCTTGAAGTTGCTTGCTCATGTTTTCGTTCTCCGCGTGCCTTAATTACGAACCGGCTTGCCGGTCTGCAACATGCCCATGATTCGCTCCTGCGTCTTTTGCGTCCCAAGCAGTTCGACGAACGCGCGACGCTCCAACGCGAGCAGCCATTCTTCATCGACCAGACTGCCCGCTTCGATATCGCCGCCGCACATGACTTCGGCAATGCGGCCCGCGATCAAATAATCGTGATCGCTGATGAAGCGGCCATCGCGCATATTGACGAGCGATGCCTTGATCGTCGAAATGGCCGAGCGGCCCGCGACGGGAATCTGCCTGGCGCGCAACGGCGGACGGTAGCCCGACGCACTCAACGCACGCGCTTCCTTCCTGGCGATATCGAGCAATTCATGCACGTTGAACACGATCGTGTCCGATAGCTTCAGATAACCCATCGCAAGCGCTTCGAACGCGGACGTCGAGACTTTCGCCGTCGCCGCGCACTCGAAGGGCTTTTGCAGGAACTTGAGCAGGTCGCTGGTTGCGTTGACGGCGCTCGCCGCTTCGGCTGCACGCAGCGCGGTTTCCTTCAGTCCGCCGCCCGCGGGCACCAGACCGACGCCGATCTCCACGAGCCCCATATACGTCTCGACATGCGCGACGCGCTTTGCCGATTGCAGCAGCAACTCGCAGCCGCCGCCTAGCGCAATGCCCGACACCGCCGACACGACCGGTACGTTCGCGTACTTAACGCGCATCATCGTGTCCTGGAACTTCTTGACGAACGGCTCGATGCCTTTCGCGCCGCTCATCATGAATGCGGGCATCGCTTCTTCGAGATTGGCGCCTGCGGAGAACGGTCCGCCCGGCGCGCCGAGTTGCAGCGACGTCAGCTGCCAGATGACGAGCGCGGCATAGTCCTTCTCCGCGAGATCGATCGCCTGCGCGATGCCATCGAGCACGCCCGGACCGATGGTGTTCATCTTCGAGTGGAACGAGAGGATGACGACATCGCTGTCGTCACTGTCGATCCATGCGCGCACGTGCTCGGTTTCAAACAGCGTCTTGCCATATGTTTTCGCGTCCGCGCTCGATTCACCGACCAAAGGCGCGCGGAAGACTTGTTTTGCGTACACCGGCAGCGTCGAACGCGGCTCGTATTTGCGCGCGGCGGGTGACCACGAGCCTTCGTTCGTGTAAACGCCTTGCTCTGCTACGGGCGTGTCAAAGACCCACGCGGGCAGCCTGGCGTTCGAAAGCGCCTTGCCTTCGTCGATATCCTGCTGCACCCATTCGGCGATCTGCTTCCAGCCCGCCGCCTGCCAGCTTTCGAACGGGCCCTGGTTCCAGCCGAAGCCCCAGCGGATGGCAAGATCGACATCGCGCGCATTGTCGGCGATCGATTCCAGATGGACGGCGATGTAGTGAAAAACGTCGCGAAAGATCGCCCAGAGGAATTGCACCTGCTTGTTGTCGGTTTCGCGCAGAAGTTTGAAGCGCTCTTGCGGCGGGCGCTTCAGAATGCGGTCGATCAGTTCGTTGGCTTTCGCGCCGCCATCGACGTATTGCGCCGTCTTTGGGTCGAGAACTTTGATCGCCTTGCCTTCCTTGCGATAGAAACCCGCGCCGGTTTTCTGGCCGCGTGCGCCGTTCTTTACAAGCGCTTCCAGCACGGGCGGCGTCTTGTAGACGGAAAAGAAAGGATCGTCGGGCAGGTTGTCCTGCATTGTTTTGATGACGTGCGCCATCGTGTCGAGACCGACCACGTCTACCGTGCGGAAGGTCGCTGATTTCGCGCGGCCCAGGCGTGCGCCGGTGAGGTCGTCGACTTCATCGAAACGCAGGCCGTATTTTTCGGCTTCAGCGATTACCGCGAGAATCAAAAATACGCCCACACGGTTGGCGATGAAGTTCGGTGTGTCTTTTGAGCGTACGACGCCCTTTCCGATTACGCTCGTTAGGAACGTTTCAAGTTGATCGAGGATCTCGGGCTTCGTTTGTCCGGTCGGGATCAGTTCGACCAGATGCATGTAGCGCGGCGGGTTGAAGAAGTGCACACCGCAGAAACGCGCTTTCAGTTCGTCGTCGAAGCCTTTCGACAGTTCGGTAATCGACAGGCCAGATGTGTTGCTTGCGAAGATCGCGTTCGGTGCGATGTGCGGCGAGACTTTCTTGTAGAGATTGTGCTTCCAGTCCATGCGCTCGGCGATGGCTTCGATCACCAGGTCGCAGGTTTTGAGTTGCTCGATGTCGTCGTCGTAGTTCGCGGGCTCGATGTATTGCGCGTCTTCTTTTACGCCCAGCGGCGCGGGTGAGAGCTTTTTCAGGTTCTCGATCGCTTTCAGCACTATGCCGTTCTTGGGGCCTTCTTTTGCCGAAAGGTCGAACAATAGTACGGGCACGCGGGCGTTGATCAGATGCGCTGCAATCTGTGCGCCCATGACGCCGGCGCCTAGTACCGCGACTTTCTTGATGTTCAGTGTGCTCACTTTTTTCTAAGCTCCTGCTGGTTGGGTGTTCTTTGGTTCGCTTTTGCGGGTGCGATTGTCGTTTTCGTGCAAGACGCTTCTATTTTCGCGCCTTTTTATGCAGTAGCCGCCTCCCCGGCGGGGGATAACTTTCTTTGCTGCTGTGTATAGACCAGGGAAATGGTTGACACATCGTCGGAGATATCGTTGACACGTTCATCTTGGCGCATTGGGCTGATTGAGGTCAAACGTCATGAGTCGATGATGAGCGAAGTAGAAGTCATAGGTGTCGGCAGTTTTAGGGTTC
>LELG01000230.1 GCA_001045575.1 Candidatus Burkholderia pumila | reverse complement strand
GGAGGGCGACCTGCTCATTGGCCTGAACCGATCCGCCATCGGAACGCTGGTGGAAAGATCAAGCCGGTTCACGATGCTTGTGCACTTACCTCGGGAGAAAGGCTATGGACTGATTCCGCGCACGAAAAACGGCCCCGCGCTGGCCGGCTACGGGGCTGTCACGATGGCCAACGCACTCAAGAAGACCGTGACTGACTTGCCTGCTGAGTTGTGGCGATCATTGACCCGGGATCGTGGCAAGGAGCTATCCGATCATGCCCGCTTCACTGTTGAGTCCGGCGTGAAGGTATTCTTCGCCGACCCGCAAAGTCCTTGGCAGCGTGGCAGATCATGAAGGCGCTCGGCATTTCGGAGCGGCTGGGGCTGGCGCGTTGCGAATCGTTGCAAGCCTATTACACGATCGCCGGGCGCGATCTCGAACTCGTGCCGCGGTTGCAGAGCGAAAACGTCGGTTTGATGATGTGGAGTCCGCTGGCGGGCGGTCTGCTGTCGGGCAAGTACACGCGCGCAGGCGGCAAGGAAAAAGGCAGCCGGCGCAGCAAGTTCGATTTCCCGCCGGTCGATGTCGAACGCGGCTACGACTGCATCGACGCGATGCGCAAGATCGCCGAGTCCAAGGATGTTTCGGTCGCGCAGATTGTGCTCACCTGGCTGCTGCATCAGAAGGTGGTGACGAGCGTCATCATCGGGGCCAAACGCGTCGAGAAACTCGATGATAACATCGCGGCAACGGGCGTGAAGCTGAACGATGACGAGTTGAGTTGGTCGCGTTGAAGAAGTCAGCCAGTTGCCGCCGGAATATCCCAGCTGGATGCTGACGCGACAGGGAGAATACCGTCGCAATCAACTGAAGGAAGGTTGATCGGCTAAGGTATTTTCCTAAAGGGCGCAAAATGCCGGGTTTTGCGCCCTTTATCTTTATTTGAGAAGGCGCTATCCTGCATATCGCGTTGCGGCATAACACCGCTCTGCCGACACTGTACGCACAAGATCACTTCCGCTTCAGGAGACAGACATGCGTACTCAAGTCGGCATCGTCGGCGCGGGCCCGGCCGGGCTCGGTACGCGCATGAAAGCGGAAGGCGCGCTGCATCACGGTTTCGAACTGGCGTTCGAAGAACAGCGGCGGCGCATCGCGCTGACGGAACTGACCGGGCATTCGATTACCGTCTACGCGCAGCACGAAGTCATCAAAGATCTGGTGGCCGCGCGGCTCGCGGCGAACGGCGCACTGAAGTTCAACGTATCGAACGTGACGCTGCATGATTTTTCACGAAGACAGCGACCGCAATCCGCGCATCAGGTATCAGCCCGAAGGCCGCGATGAAGAACTCGAATGCGACTTCATCATTGGTTGCGACGGCTCGCAGGGCGTCTCGCGGCAGTCCATTCCCGAAGCGGTACGGCAGGATTATCAGCGCATTTATCCGTTCGGCTGGTTCGGCGCATTCTCGTCGAAGTGCTGCCGCCCTCCTCCGACGAACTCATCTACGCGCGCCATGACCGCGGCTTCGCGCTGATCAGCACGCGTTCGCCGGGCGTGCGCATGTACTTCCAGTGCGACCCGAAAGATTCCGTCGATACGTGGTCCGACGACCGTATCTGGTCCGAACTGCACGCCCGCGTCGATATTGCCGATGGCTGGCAGATCACCGGAGGCCGCATTTTCCAGAAGAACATTGTCGGCATGCGCAGCTTCGTGTCCACGCCGATGCAATCCGGCAAGCTATTCCTCGCCGGCGACGCCGCGCACATCGTTCCGCCGACCGGCGCGAAGGGGCTGAATCTCGCGGTCTCCGATGTACGCGTGCTGAACGCCGCCCTCGTCGATTTCTACAAGGAAGGTGGCACAGAAAAGCTCGCGCGCTACACGGAGACGACGCTTAAGCGCGTCTGGCGCGCCGAGCACTTTCCGTGGTGGATGACGCGCATGCTGCACAAACTCGACGATACGTCACCGTTCGAACAGCGCCTGCAAATCGCCGAACTCGAACACGTGACGACCTCGCGTGCGGCAGCCACCGCGCTAGTCGAGCTACGTCGGCAGCGTGGCGGGCGGTCTGAGCTTGCTTGACTGGCGAGGGACGTGGCACGGTCCCTCGCCAGTTATCACAGCACTGCAACCACCCGCGCCTCGCCATCGACGGACGGGATAATCTGTCCGCCCACGCGCCGGAACGTGATTGTCACGTTCTTCTCGCCCAGACGCAGATCGCCGATTTCGAGCCAGTCGATGCCTTCCGGCATTTGCGGCCGGTCGATGCGGATTTCGTCGTTGACGGCATCGACGCTCACACCGAGACACGCTTCGAGAATCATGAATGGCGCCCCCGCCGCCCACGCCTGCGGCAGACAGGCGACCGGATATGCAATCGGCCGCTCGCCGCGCTGGTGCGTGAAGCCACAGAATAGTTCGGGCAGACGCATATTGAAGGTCACGGCTGCTTCGAACAGCGCTTGCAGAATGCCGACCGCTGCGCTTCGGTCGCCGTAATGCGCGAGACCGCGCGCGCACAGCGCCGTGTCATGCGGCCACACCGAGCCATTGTGATACGACATCGGATTGAAGCGCGGCTGGCCCGCCGCGAGCGTGCGTACGCCCCAGCCCGTATGGAACAGCGCCGATTCCAGCTGACGCGCGACGGCTTCGCCGCGTTGCCGTTCGACCAGATCGAACGCGAGCAAATGCCCCGCATTCGACGACAACACGCGGCACAGTTCGCCCTTTCCATCCAGCGCGATGCCGTAGAAATCCGCCTCCGGCATCCAATACAGCGACTCGACTTTCTCGCGGATGTGGCGTGCGCGGCGCTCGTAGTCATCGGTCTGCTTGTTGTCGCCTCGCGCGCGCGCGCGCGCGAGGCGCGCCATGGTCGAAAATGCGGTTGATGCATAGGCTTGAACTTCGATCAGCGCGATCGGCCCGATGGGGAATTTGCCGTCGGCATGGAACACGGAGTCGTGGCTGTCCTTCCAGCCTTGGTTCACCAGTCCATGCTCGGTGGCACGCTGATAATCGAGCAGGCCGTACGGATTCTGATCGCAATGGCGCGCGACCCAGCCCGCCGCGAGTTCCAGCGCGGGCCAGATTTCATCGATCAGCTCGGTGTCGCCGGTACGCTCTGCATACGCGCCCGCCAGCACGATGAACAGCGGCGTGCTGTCCACCCCGCCGTAATACAGCGCGAACGGTACTTCGCCCGTCGCGGCCATTTCGCTCTTGCGCGTCTCGTGCATGATCTTGCCGATTTCGGCGTCGCGGAACGCCGAATCCTCGCGCGCCTGATGCGCCGCCAGAAAGCGCAGCACGCCGCGCGCGAGCGGCGGATGCAGCCACAGCATCTGCAACGACGTGATGATGGCGTCGCGCCCGAACGCGGTCGAGAACCACGGAATGCCGGCGTACGGATACGGGCCGGTGTCGAGGTCCGTCGTCAATAGCCCGAGATCCGCGAGCGAACGATCGATCCATTCGCTGAAGAGCGGATTGCTGGAGCGCACGCGCGCACTCGCGCGCCGCCGCTCGCGCATGCGTCGATGCGCATCGACGAGCGCTTCGCGAATGGCCGGCCGGCCCGATTCCGGCGCGCATTCCGCGGCCTCGGCAGCGTTGCGCTTGCTTTCCTCGCTCGCGTCGCTCAGCGCATACGTGACTGCGGTGACCGACAGATAGACGGAGATCGCCGTTTCCGACTGAATATGCAGCGCATAATCCGCGCGCGTGGGCGAGAGCACGTCCGGCGCGGGCGTGAACTGGATGCGCGCGGTGCGCTCCACCTCGTCCAGGCCGATATAACGCAGCACGACTTCGCCATTTTCGACGACCGGCGGCCGCAACGTGCCACGCTTGCCGCGCTTGGCACCGCGCACTTCGAAAATGTCCAGAAAGTCCGCTTTGAACGAAATGGACAGCGGCACCGTGGACGGCTCCGTGCCATAGTTCGTCAGCACGATGCTTTCATGCAGCACATGCCCCGACAGCACGCGTTTGCGCTCGACGTGAATCACGCCCTCCGGCGTGCGCGCCCCGCCGATGGGCGGCAGCGGCTTGTTGGTCATATGCGCGGTGAAGACCGCGTTATCGCTCGATACATTGCCCGAAAGCAGCGACGGCGTCCGGCCACCGAAGGTTAGCATGAGTTCGGAGAGGACGCGAGTATCGTTGACGAAGAGGCCGTCATCGCCACTGTGCATGTCGCCGTTCGCGTCATACACCGCGAAAGTGTTACCCGATTTCAGGACGAGCTGGCGTTGGCCGCCGATATTCGCATGCTCGGTCGGAATGAAAGGCTCGTCCGGGCCGGGCTGAAGCTGTTGTTGCTTCTGATCCTGTGTATCCATCGCACCTTCCTGAAATTGAAGTGAAAGGATGTCTTCTGGCACGTGCCGCCCCCTGGCGGGCGCAGGCTTGGGCATGGCTTTCATGCAGCAAGTGAGCCGCTTACCGGCTATCATCGACGGTTTTTCGACTCGGACACACCTGACGGGTTCGCCGCGCGCATGCATATCGACTTACTTTATTCCGCCTCCGGGCTCGCGGTCGGTTTTCTCGTCGGCCTGACGGGCGTGGGCGGCGGCTCGCTGATGACGCCGCTGCTCGTGCTGCTGTTCGGCATTCATCCGGCAACCGCCGTGGGCACCGACCTGCTGTATGCCGCCGCCACCAAGACCGCCGGCACGCTCGTGCACGGCAGTAAGGGCTCGGTCGACTGGCGCATCACGGGCCGGCTCGCGGCGGGGAGCGTTCCCGCCGCCGCCATTACGTTGTACTTCCTGCATCAGCACGGCATTGCCTCGCTCGACACGGCGCGGCTCATCCAGCTCATTCTCGGCACCGCGCTGCTGATTACCGCCGTGTCGCTCATCTTTCGCCCGCAACTCGCGCGCCTCGCTTACAAAAAAGGCAGTGAGCGGCCTGAACGCTCCGCCCGCACGACCTTCTGGACCGTGTTCACTGGCGCGGTGCTCGGCGTGCTCGTGTCGATCACCTCGGTCGGCGCGGGCGCGATAGGCGTAACGGTGCTCCTGCTGCTCTACCCGCGCCTGGCGACCGTGCGCATCGTGGGTTCCGATGTGGCGCATGCCGTGCCACTCACGCTGATTGCCGGCGCGGGCCACTGGATGCTTGGCTCCTTGGACTGGTCGCTGTTCAGCTCGCTGCTGGTCGGCTCCATTCCGGGCATTGCCATTGGCAGCATGTTGTCCTCGAAAGCGCCCGAAGCGCTCCTGCGCCATGTGCTCGCCGCGACACTCGTCCTCGTCGGCCTCAAGCTCATACTTAGCTGATCTTAGCCATCTTGCGTGGCGGCTTAAATCATCCGAAAATAGTAAGTTAAATGGTATTTTGGCGCCGACTTAGTCCTTTTGGACTAGTTTCATTACCCGGAGCAATGCGGCACCATGCGCTGTCGGCTGGGTTGCGCGCCGTGTCGAAAGCGTCGCGGCGCCCGCGCGCGATACGGGATCATGCGCGCGTCATTTTTCCGGTCGATAATTCGCTCACGCGTCCGCGCGGGCTGTCCTATCCACAGGAATTGAGCAATGAACTAGAACGACCATGCGAAGCAGCACGAAGCGATCAAAAATTAATTGAATGATTAGCTGCTTACTGTGCGATGGACGGCACGTACTTCAAGAGGTGGCGAAGAGCGGAAGACCCAAGGCGGAACTCGTGTTGAGTGACTCGGAGCGCGAACAACTCAAGGCATTGACAATGCGTCGCAAGACAGCGCAGGCGTTGGCGTTGCGAGCGCGGATTGTGCTGGCGTGCGCGAAGGGCGTCGACAATAAGGATGTTTTGGCAAAACTGCGAATCACTCAACAAACCGTTTCGAAGTGGCCGGCAGACTTTGTTGCTTATCGTTTGGATGGTCTGCTCGATGCGCCGCGCCCCGGCGCGCCGAGCACGATCGAGGATTCGCATGTTGACGCGGT
>LELG01000023.1 GCA_001045575.1 Candidatus Burkholderia pumila | reverse complement strand
TCAGCCAGAAAAGTTTGAACGACGTCGGTTTTGTGGCTGCTCACGTTGTCGCAGATCATATGAATCTCCTTTCCGGCGGGCTGCGCCGATACCACCTCGGTGAGAAACGCGACGAACTGGACACTGGTATGGCGTGGAGCAGTCTTGCCCAGCACTTCGCCGGTAAAGACGTTCAGCGCGGCAAACAGGCTCAGGGTCCCGTTTCGTGTTTGTATTCGAAGCCATGACCTTTGAATCTGGCTTGCATGTTCGTGTGTCTCCTGCGGTTCGTCATTATGAGTCTGATTAGCAATTCAACTTAGCTAAAACGCGTTGGAGTAGCAACGACTGAAGACGGGAGAAATTCCCGATTTGAGCACGGCTTAGCGTGTCGCCACAAGATCGCTCGCGACGAGATCGACCAGCGCTTTAGCGCCACGTTGCCAGGAGAGATCGGTGTTGCCGCGCATCCACAGAGCGCTGAAAAAGCGTGGCGCCGTTCGAAGCATCTTCCACGGGAAGGTTCATATTGAGAATGAGATTGCTGATCTTCTGCACCCAGCACACGCCGACGCGCAACTCGCATCCGTTGCACGCACTCATGTCCTGACTGCTTTGCAGCGAGACGATGAGTTCGCGCGCGGGCGCATTATCCGCGACTTAAAAGACGCCGCGTGTGCGCATGTCCTGGCGTAAGGCGTCTCTAATCATCGACAGGCGTTGCTCTGGATGCGGTATTTCATCGCCGTTATAGGCCGCGTTATCGTCAATGAGCGTGCAGTCGGGCACGGCGATCGATTGCCGCTCTTGCGCATGACTCAATGACGTCAGCATAATTGCAAACAGAAGTACACAACGCCGGATGAAAATCATGGTTTGTCGCCTCCTGATGAGCGCGCGCCAATCACCGGGCGCGCGTCTGTCTGTAAGTAGCCAACATACAGACCGATGTTCGCGCAGGCAAGCCTTGCCAGGCAGGCTTTTAGCAGAATCCCACTTATTGGCATATCACTTGCAAAAGTCTGAGCGAGCACAAGTCGTGCTCGTCCAAGCCTTACGCACTCGCCAGGAGAACCATCATGAAACGCAAACTCATTATCGCCGACCTCAGGCACGATCAATCCGATCAACACGAAGCCTCACGCATACGCAGATGCAACGCATCAGCGGTGGCAAAAGCGTGGTCGTAACGGTCGATGACTTCGATATCAACAACGCGATCTGGGAAAGCCGCATCAAAGGACCGGTGATCCACTAAGGTCAAAGCGCAAAGAGGCGCAAGCGCCTCATCCGCGACGGCGAGACGGGAAGCCATCATCTTCACGATGAAGCGATGCCATTCCTGCGCCATCAGCGGATCATCGGTTTCGAGCGCACGCAACGATGCGAGCGTGAGACGTTGCAGGCGCGCGGGTTCATCGGCGACGACATCGGCGCTGCGCGGCGCTTGTGTATAGACGGCCATTTCGCCGACGATCGTGCTCGGGCCGAACGATCGCAAACGCACCGAGCGTCCGTCCGCAAGCGGTAAGGAAACCGTCACCCGCCCCGATTCGACGATGTAAAGCGCATCGCCGCGTTTGAAGAGCGCCGCTTGCGCCACGATCTCGTATGCATCGAACGATGCGGCAAGACGGTCCAACGCGCGTGGCGTGAAATGCGGGGCTAATGCCGCGCGAAAGTCCGACTGCTTCGAAGGCTGCGATGCGTGTGTATGCGCCGCAATCTGCCGCTACTCCGATCCATTCGAGTCCTGCATCCAGGCTCTTGAATTCACGAATGCCGAGCTTGAGCGCACCGGTTCGCTTAAGCAATGCACGCGCTTGTTCAGGCAGCGCAGTCAGAACAAGTTCAGCGCCGATGGCCGCACCTGACGCAACTTCACGAACGCAAGCGACACCGATGCATCCATGCCATTGGTCCATGCAAAATCGAGCACGACGTAACGCACCGGACGCGATGCATCGACGCCATGTACGCGGATACGTTCACGGATGCGTTTCAGCATCAAATTGGCGGAGCCGAAGAACAGGAAGCCTTGCAGACACGCGCCGCAAATTTCATTGCCGCACTCTATCAGCAAGCGTGTTTCTTCGATGCTTCGCTCAACGTTCGATGTACGCGTACGGCCATCGAACTCCATGCGCACACAGCCGGCTTGTCCATAAAGCAACGCAAAAGTCACGCAGGCCGCGACGATGTCAAGCACCACGCCCGCAATCACCCCATTAAACGCGATGACGTAAAGAATCAGCGGCACCAGCAGATATTCATGCCACGTCAATCTGCGATACGCGCCGACGAGCCAGTCCACCATCAGCCGCAAGCCCATGTAAAGCTGCATGCCGACGAGCACCGGCACCGGAAATAGGGCGACCAGATCGGGTGACACGGCCAGCACGAACGGACACGCCAATACAGCAAACACGCCAGCCACGCGGCTCTTCGCGCCGGTACGTGCGTTGAGCATCGTACGGTTATACGATTGATTGATAGCCGACCATGCCGCCCAACAAACCACTGGCAATATTCGCCAGTCCCGCTGCTCGCATCTCTCGATTCAGATCGATGTCCTGACCCGTTGCCGCGCCCATCGCCGTCGAGTTCATGATGATCGTCGCCGCCGATACCGACGTCACGATCAACGTCTCCGGCAGATGCGCAACGATCGCATGCCAGTCGATATCGCCGTGCGCGAGCGTCGAAGGCGGATGAAGCTCGGGAAGATGCAGCGCATGCATCGGGACATGCTGAAGAAGAAACCCCATGTTGCGGGCATCGTCGGAAGAGAGGCCGGCAAAGGGCAGCAACGCATAAAAATGCGATGCCAATAGCGAGCGTAATCGGCAAGGCGGCCGCATGCCGCCATGTACGCGCAAGCGCAGTCGCCAGCGCACCAACGAACAAAGCCGGCAGCGACGCAAGCCAGTGCAGATGCAAGAGCCGAGGCAACGTGTGCCACGAGAGCGTCATGCCGGTCAGTACGCGCACCGCGCCCGCGATCAGCAAATAACCGGTTCCTGCGAGAAAACCGCCCATCACCGGATAAGGCAGGAATTGCAGCAAACGACTGCACTTCGATAAACCGATTGCAAACAGAATGATGCCCGTCACGACCGAGCACATGGCGATGGCGACGAGCACTGTCAGGAGAATGGAAGCAGGCGTGCCGCTGTTCGCGCGCACGCTGCTTGCAACACCCGCTGCCACGCCGACGAGAAAAGCCGTTGCATTGCTATCCGGCCCGCCGATATTCATGCGCATCGAACTCGTCAAGGCAATGACGAAAGCCGTGACGATGCAACTGACAAGCGCGGTCGGCACGCCGAGTTCGGCATAGCGCGCGAGGTCGGCGCTGAAGATGAGCATGCCGAGGCTCATCGCGTAGCACAGCATGACGAGCGTCGATACGGTGCCTGCTGTGACATCGCCCAGAAACCGCGCCGTGAGCCCTTGCATGGCGCGCAAGCGTGCAGTGGGAAGATCGATGCCTGGCTTCACGGCGTCCCCATGAAAATGGGTGGCTGATGCGTCGAAAAGTATCCGCCGCGCTTCACGAAGCTGTCAATTTTCCGCTCGCTTGCATGCGCTTGCTCTTGGAAAATTTCTTCTGACGAGAAGACTAAGCCAATGGAACAAACCAGCTAAGTGGAGTAAAGTATTGTATTCAACTGAGCGACTCACCTCACAGTAGGCGCATCATGCCTGATGACAATGTTCAATGGCACGTTTTCGAATACGAAGGCTTCGGATTTACGTGCTGCCGCAACTCAAACCCGCACCCGAACATGCGCCGCCGCGCTTCGTTTATATCGGTCATGTGTGCAGGCATGGCGCAAACGCAGATTCGCTCGGCGAAGCAGTACATTTCCATGCCGATGGCGACGACGCATACAAGAGCGCCGAAGAAGCCGTGGATGACGTACGGCATATCGGCAAGAGCATCATAAATAGCACGCATCCGGATTTGTCGGTGCTGCCGATCGTGTCACATCGTCATCATTGAGCATTGCATCAAAAGACAAAGCACAGACAGAAAGCCTTAGTGCCATCACGCTTGCAATGCATGACATGACGCGCGCCGTGCGCCTTTTACGAAACGCTTGGCTTCCAAAAGCTCTATGGCGGAGAAAACGAGGCTTTTACGTCGTTCGCCATCGGCTCGTCGTTCCTCAATCTCACCAATGAGACGCATGGCCCTGTTCAGTTTTGGAATCGCGTCATCATCTACGTTTCGGACGTCGATGCGTTTTATGCCAACGCAAGAGCGCGTGGCATAAAACCGCAATTCGCTCCGCGCAATGCGCCCTGGCACGAGCGCTATTTCCACCTGACCGATCCCGATGGCCATGAACTCAGCTTCGCACGCCGGCTATAAAAAAGCGCATAAGCAGGCACGACGCTCGCTTTAAATTTAAAACCAGTGACGGGTACGCACGAACTGGCCATTCGATATGATCGTTCACGCGCCACGTTGCCCGACGATTAACCCGTCACGACTACACATTTTTTTATTGCGATTCCTAGCGTGTTGCTATTTCGCAAAACCGCTTACGGCAAGCGAATTACGGGCGTAGAGTTCAAGTGCTTTATCAAGAAACTGGTGCGTTGCGACACGTGTATTCTTTGAGAAGGGCGTAAAGCGGCAAGCGCAAGCCGCCGTTTACCTGATCATGGAAGCAGCGTGTGGAGACTTTTGATGAAAAGCGCGTACGAGCAGTCCCTTCGATATCAGGTTGAAAAGTGGCTCGCGCCTGGCAATACGCCGGTGCATGTCACGCAGTTCAGCCGCACGCGCGCCGATCGCCGGCGTTTCGTGCGAGTGGAAACGCTGCAGGGCGCAGCGTCGAAAGCTTTGTTTTTCTTCCGTCATGACGACGGCCACTGGTGCGTGTATCCGCCCGCGCCCAGGCAGCGCAATATGCGTTGCGAGCTGCTGGCGGCCTAGAATCTGAGGTTATTCCGGAACTGGAACCACATGGTGCCAAGCGGATTCGCGGCGGTCGATTGCTCCGCAGTGTTCGAATCGGGCGTGTTGGCTTCAGTTTCTTCCATGACCAGTTCCGATTCCTTTTCCACCGATGGCGCGCGACGCGAGTCATGCAACGCAATCGCGCTATCGGAGATCTGACGGGCGATCGGTTCTTCGCACTCGCGCCCGATCAATACACCGAATACGACATCGCGGTTATGCCCTTGCGACGCGAACTGGATCGCCAGGGATAGGCGCTCGCGGTATAGCGCTTCACGCACCTCGCGTTCGGCTTGGGCTTTTCTTTGGGCCACTTCGTGCCACTGCATTTTTTCGGCAAAGATGCGGTCATAGACCTCGCGTTGCGCGGGATCGGAAAGAATTGGTAGGCTTCCTTGATCTCAAGAAACTTCGCGCGGGCGGCGTCTTCATTGCCGACATTACGGTCCGGATACGCGCGCATCGCGGCCCGGCGATAAGCGCGCTTGAATCGTCCTCGGTGGTGTACTCTTCGACGCCAAGCGTTTCGTATAGCGTTGCTATGCGTGCGTTCGATGTCTACGTGTCGCAAAGCATCCTATCATGTAAATTGCGTCGCCTGACGATGAAATTGTCTATGCAAAGGCACCGCCACGAAAACGTCATATTGCGGGCAGAGAATCCGCGTCCATGTTTTAGCGCGGCAAAAAATCAGAGTCATGGCACTTTCTCTCGAAGACATTCAGTTTCTTTTCGACCAGCACGGCGCGCTTGCCTATAGCGGCGAACCCGTGACGCAGCTTCAGCATGCGTTGCAATCGGGGCGGCGCTGGTGGAGCACGCGGGCACGTCGGATGAACTGATCGTGACGGCGCTCCTGCACGATCTCGGGCACCTGCTCAATCTGCAAGGCGAATCGCCGACGGAGCGCGGCATCGACGGATCTACATCAATATTACGCGCTGCCTTTCCTGCGCCCACTCTTTTCCGATGCGGTGCTCGAACCCATTCGCCTTCACGTCGATGCAAAGCGCGCTGCCTGTGCGCGATCGATTCATCGTATCACGCGCGCCTGTCCGCCGATTCCGTGCGCGACCTCCAGTGGCAAAGCGGCATTTTCAGCGAAGAAGAAGCGCAAGCGTTCTTGTCCAGGCCTTTTGCGCAAGATGCTTTGTCACTGCGCCGCTGGGACGATTCAGGCTAAAGACACCGCACGCGCCTCACCGCCTCTTACCCACTCACTATATGGAGATTGCAGCAAGTCTCGCGCGTCGAAATGCTTGAGATGAAGTGCATCGATTAAACTCGTCCGATGCACTCAGACACGAAGACGAAAGCCAATAACTTTCGCATTACCGCCGCCGTGGCGAGCGCGCGTTTCATGCAGAACATGGATGGCACCATCGTCGCGACCGTGCTGCCGACGATGAACGATGGCGCGGGATCTCTATGTGTCGATCCCGTTCATCTGAGCAGCGCGATCACTGCGTATCTCGTCGCGCTGACCGTGTTCATTCCCGCGAGCGGATGGGTCGCGGAACGTTTTGGCGCGCGCCGCCTGTTCATGTGGGCAATTGCGACGTTCACGCTGGCATCCATCGCGTGCGCCGCGGCGGCAAGTCTGCCGCAACTAACGCGCATCGTGCAAGGTCTCGGCGGCGCAATGATGGTGCCCGTCGGCCCTCTCACTCTCATTCTCTTTCGAGCGTGAAGCGCGAAGAACTGCTGCAAGCGACGACCTGGCTTACCATGCCTGCACTCGTCGGCCCGTTGCTGGGGCCTCCTTTAGGCGTTTTTTCACCGATGCCCTGTCATGGCGCAGCGTCTTCTAGGTCAACGTGCCGGTGGGCATCGTGGAAATGTGGCTCACGTGGCGGCTGCTGCCGCCTTCGCCGCCGGAGCACAAATATCCGCCGGATTTGCGCGGCATGCTGCTGTCGGGCGCATCGCTCAGTCTGTTTATGATCGGCATCGAAAGCGCGGGGCGCGGCGTGCTGTCGGCGGGCGTGCCGTGGATGTGCGTCGTGGTCGGTCTCGTGCTGTTCCGCGTGACGCGGTGCTTCATTGCCGCAAGGTCGAAAAATTCCGCCATCGATTTTTTCGCTGCTCAAGGTTCCCCACCTTTCATGCGGCGACTGTCGCGGGCAGTCTGTTCCGTGCCGGCGCGGGCATTTCGGCATCAGGACCGCGCTGCGCCGAGCGGACGTAAAAGCTGCCGATCCGTAAAACAAAACAATTCAATTCATCCGATTAGTTACAACTCCATGATCCAAAAGGGAAATTTACGTGTATATAATGTATCTTCGCCTGGCTCCCATCACCTAGACCGATGCGACGATCTTTCCTCCTGCTCACCTTAACGCTAAGCCTCTCGCAAACCGCCCTCGCCCAGCAAGCGCCGCAATTCGACGCGAGCGTTACTGGCAACGCCGTCACGCAAGACGCCAAAGCCGAGCAGGCGAGTCACAAGATATCGGAGCTGATCACGCGCAAATTCGGCGTGGCCCGTGCAAAAGCGGAGACGATCGCAGCAGCGGTCATGAACTCTGCATCGAAATATTCTCTTCCCCCGGCGCTGTTGCTCGCCATCATCTCGATCGAATCCCGCTTCAAGGAAACCGCGCGCGGCCCGAACAACGCCACGGGTCTGATGCAGGTCGTGCCGTCGGCGCACAAGACGCTGGTACGCAACAAGGACCTGACGGATGCCGAGGATAATATCGATGCCGGTTCGGCTATTCTGCACGGCTATCTGAAGTCCGCGCAGGGCGATATTGATGCCGCACTAAAGAACTATGGCGGCTCGTACGCTTATGCCGAGAAGGTCAGCTTGCGTGTGAAGTCGTTCGAATCGGCGGCGGCATCGAGCGCCGTGGCCACGGTCGGACAGCAGTTCCCTTCCGAATATCCATGTGCGCTGACGCATCAGTAGCCCTTTTGCGTCGATGTGCCGCCATTCGAGTTCATGCCGTTCGAGTTCACCGGGTTGTTTGGCGCACTGCGCTGCATGGTGCCATTGGGCGATGCACCATTCACATGGTATCGTTCGACATCAAGCCATTGCCCGCGCCGTCGCTCATGCCGGTGCCGCCGCTATTGCCCGCCGCTTGCCGCATAGACGCTACCCGACAAACCGAGCACCAGGGGCGAAATCATCAGTTTCTTCGTAGTCGTGTTCATTGCAAGTCTCCATAGTCAGGGGTCGTTCGTGGCGGCGTCAGGGCCGCCACGTCCATGATGGATTAGCGCAATGGACGTGCCGCTTCGTGGACAGAAAAGGTCTTTTTTAGTAGCCGTACGCGCATGGAACATACGCGCGGCGATAGCTGTCGTAGCACTCCTGTTGCGGCGGTGCGGGTTGCGCATAAACGGGTTGCGCGTAGGCGGGCTGTTCGTAGACAGGCTGCACATTCGCCGCCGACGTAACCAGCGCGCAAAGCACCGCGCCGCCAATCAGCGCGCCGACGATCGCCCCGCTATTGCCGCCGCCATGACCCTAACCGCCCTAATCACCGCGGCCATGCGCCGAGGCCTGCCCGCCACCGTCAGGCTACCGATCATCAACATCACAAGTGCAGCGCGTTTCATGAGCTTCTCCGTATCCCGTTTAGCCGGGTTTATGGAGCTCATTTTAAGCAGCGACTTTAGAAATTCGGTTGGTAACCGTAGATTTCAATGATTACAAGTCTCACAAGTCTTGCTTTTGAGCGATATTTTGGATATCGAACTACTCACGTCGAATTGTAGTCAAGTTTAAGAAATTCACTAAGCGGTAACACGGTAATACTTATTCGGGGCGTTCCAGTTCGGCCTGTTCCGCGCCCACCTCATGCTCCGCGCTTGCGTGATGCTTGCTGACGGGCAGGCGTTCCCGCATCAGCAAGCGCGCGCTGTGCAATCCGGTCAAAACGACCGCCATCCAGATGGGCACATAAGTACCAAGCTGGTTCATCGAAAACGCTTCGCCGAGTAACAGAACCGCGACACCGACGAGCAACACCGGTTCGACATAGCTCAGAATGCCGAACAATGCGAGCGGCAGATAACGGCTCGCGCGCAGATACGATCCAAGCGCAATCGTGCTCAAAGCGCCTAAACTCGGTAACAGCAACAGAGAAAGAAGCGGCTTGTCCGCGACCAGCGCGAATGAATCGCGCATACAGAGCATGACGAATACAATGAGCGTCATCAGCATGATTTCGAGCGCAAAGGCCACGAGCGAATCGACATTCATTCGACGTCGCAACATGAAATACGGCGGATAGCCCAGGCTGACGACGAGCGTCGGCCACGCGAAGGCGCGTGTCATGAACAATTCATGCGTAACGCCTAAAGCCGCCGCTACGCCAGCCCACTGCAAGGCATCGAGCCGCTCGTGATAGTAGAAGCGCCTGATCAGCACCATCACGAGCGGCAAAAGAAAGTAGCCGAGCGCGTCCATGCAGCGGCGCCCAAAGAAAGATCCACAACTGCACGCCGAGCAACGAAGCAGCAAGCGCGAATTGCACGAGCATCCGCGGCGTTTTGGCGAGCTTCACGGCAAGCGCACATAATTGCAGCCATCGTTTGCGCAAGGCAACGAGCGCATGCGCCCCGGCAAAGTCCATACGATGCGCCACGCGAAGATATCGAGTCCATCGAGCGGCGCGAGCCACTTCGTATAGCCGGACATGAGTAAGAATAGCGTGGATGCGGCAACGGACAAGGCAATGCCGCGTCCAAGGACTTGCTGGTTCATCGTTAAGCGTCTTGCTAAAGCGCGAGCGGGAGCTGTGTATTATAAATGCATGCGGTTCCCGCTGCAACATCAGCGGCCGCTTCAAACTTTTTTAGCGACATGCCCGCTTTTTGCTACTGAAGCACTTTGCGCTTCACGTCTTATTCAGGTCATTTGAGCCTGTCAGATTCAGTCCGAGCGGTCACACAGACTCAAACGGCTCACGTCATTGCACCAGCAGCACGTTCCGCCGTGTCACGCACGCAAGTGCATGGCATGCGAAGAAAACGCCGCATCGATGGAGACGTCATGATTCAACCTGCCCTATCCCCTCGCTTCCCCAACGAGTTCGCCGAAGCCGTTTATATCGGCCTTAACAAGCAGCCGCAGAAAGAGCTGCCGTCGATGTATCTGTATGACGAAGTCGGTTCCGCGCTGTTCGAAGTCGTCACCGCGCTGCCGGAATACGGCGTCACGCGTGCCGAAGAGCGCGTCCTTAAAGCACATGCTTCGGACATCGTCGCGGCCTTGCCGAGCAATGTGAAGGTCGCGGAACTCGGCAGCGGCAGCGGCCGCAAGACGCGCCGGATTCTCGAAGTGCTGTGTAAAAAGCAGCCCACCGACTATCATCCGATTGAAATATCACGCACCGCGTTGCAGTTGTGCCGGCGTGAATTGGGCGATATCGAACGTGTGTCCATCGTCGGACATGAGCGCGATTATCTGGCCGGCCTGTCCGAAGTCAGTTCGAAGCGCGACGACGGCGAACGTCTGCTCGTGCTCTTTTTGGGCAGCACGATCGGCAATTTCGGGCGGCTCGCAGCGACGAAGTTCCTGCGCTCGCTGCGCGGCATGCTCAAACCCGGCGATGCGCTCCTGCTCGGCACCGATCTCATCAAGCCGCTCGATACGCTGATCTCCGCGTATGACGATCCCATCGGCGTGACGGCGGCGTTCAATCTGAATCTGCTGGCGCGCATCAACCGCGAACTCGACGCCGATTTCCCGATCGATGCCTTCGAACACGTCGCGCGTTTCAATCCGGATGTGCGCAGCATCGAAATGCATTTGCGGGCGAAACGTGCGCTCAGCGTGCGCGTGCGCGCGGCGGACATACGCGTGGATTTCCGCGAAGGCGAAACGATCTGGACAGAAAGCAGCCACAAATACGCGGCCGAGGAAGTCATGCCCATCGCCGCCGATGCGGGCTTCGAATACATGCATCAATGGCGCGATGAGGAATGGCAGTTTGCGGAGAACCTGCTGGTTGCGCGCTAAATGCTAAGCGTCAAGGCTCAGTGTTGCTCGAAGCGCTCATAGCGCTTCTCGACGTGACGCTCTTCGCTATGGAAGTCGGTGACGCGGGCCATGGGCGGTCCGCGTCGCAACCATTCGAGCATCAGGTCGACCTGATTGGCCGCGCCCTGAATGACGGCTTCGACGGAGCCGTCATCGAGATTGGCGACCCAGCCGCGCACACCGAGCGCATGCGCCTTTCTGACCGTGTGATGGCGAAAGCCCACGCCCTGCACCACGCCCTGCACGCGCACATAATAGGTTTCGATTCTCTTATCGAGATCCGGGCCTGACATCTTGCGTTCCTCTTCAATGTTCGGTTCAACGTCGCATTGTAGGCGGATTGCTCAACTGAGGCGGAACAGCTGCGCGGCATCCGCGCGTGCATGGGCTTCGCGCGACAGCGTGACTTCGAACAGGTGCCGGCTTCGTTGGTGGAACGCGCTTTCACATCGCCGCCGTGCATCTGCGCGATTTCGCGCGTGATGTAAAGCCCGCTCGACTCGCTCTGACTCTGACGGCGCGCCCCGAACAATATGGCGCAAACAGCGTAGGCAGCACTTCGGCCGGAATTTCGCCCGCGTTCTGCACGATGATGACGACCTCATCCGCGTGCCCTTCGGGCTGCACCTGAATGGCCGAACCTTCGAGTCCATGCTGAAGCGCGTTGCCGATCAGATTCTAAAATACTTGGGAAAGCAGATTACCGTCGCCCTGCATGAGTGTATCGCCCTGGCGCAGCAAGAAGATGCGTCCCTTGCCCACGCGCGCCTCGTATTCCTCGACGATATTCTTCGCCAACGTGGCCAGTTCCGCCGCACGCGGCTGCAAGGTCACGCGTCCGCCACGCAAACGCGCGAAGTTCAGCAACTGATCGACCATGCGCATGCCGCTCGACTTGATGCGCGTGCCGATATTCGCCACGTTTTCGTCCTGCACGAAGCGCGCGAGATACTCCGCGGATGCGATCGCCGCGCTCAAGGGCGTGCGCAGGTCATGACCGAGCACGACCATCAGCATTTCATTCGCATCGAGCAATTGCTGCACGGTGGCGAGTTGCGTCGCCAGTTGCTGTTTCTGCCGCTCCATCTGGATGAACACATCCACCTTCGAATTGAGGATGCGCGAGTCGAATGGCTTGTAGAGAAAGTCCACCGCGCCCCCTTCGTAGCCGCGAAACGTGCGGCTCACGTCCTGCGCCGTCGCGGTTAGAAAGATGATCGGCACATGCGCCGTGCGCGGGCTACCGCGCATCAGTTCCGCGAGTTCGAAGCCATCCATACCGGGCATGTTGATATCGAGAATGGCGAGCGATCGCCGCGCGCGCCGGCAGCGTTCGCACCGGACAGCGCGATGCCGAGCAAACCCGCGCCATACGCATGCGCCGCCGATTCGAACAGCACATCCACTGGTAGCTACGAAAAGCGCACGGGCGGATCGACCGACAGTACAACCGACGGCGCCGCACCGGTTTCCGCCTCGATCATCATGTGATAACCGGGCGGCGCGAAGCAGATGGTGCCGGGTGCGATCTCGTCTTTATCGAACGGTTCGACGACGTGCAACTCGCAGCGGTCCGCGAACAGTTCTGGCAGCAGACTCAGCTGCCCTTGCCGCACATGCACGACGACGAAGATCGGCGACGCGAAGTCGCGCGGCAAGGCGGGCAGAAGATGATTCAACGCCTCCACACCGCCCGCCGATCACGACCGCGTCGATGCCCATGCTCATACCTTCTGGTAAAGCCGCTCGCGCGGATTGAAGTCCGCGAAGCGGTCGGCATACTTCGAGAAGCGCAGGCTTTCCTTGCTGCCCAGACCGAGAAAGCCGCGCCGCGCGCAGCATGCGCTGCTGTTGTTCGGTTCGGGCGGCAGTGCGCTTTTTACACTTTATGTACAGGAACAAGGTGACTTCGTCGAGCAAACGTTCAGGCGATTTCGCCCCCTTGATGATGATCGATTTCGAATAACGGCGCAGGCGCTGTTATTCTTCCGTCGACAACATGCGCCCCGTGTAGACGATGACCGGCGGCGACGCGTGCTCTCCGCGCTGGTGGACACGCGTTCGAGCAGATCGTAGCGCCGGAGCCGTCGGGCAGCGCGAGGCCCATCACCACGCAATCGAACGCCACACGCTGCATTTCTTCGATGGCTTCCGCAATGGAACCGGCTTCGACGATGGCAACCGTTTCGCTTGCCAGCAGCGCGTGAATGCTCTGACGCAAGGCCGGATCGTCTTCCACGACGAGCACTTGCCGCATGCCTTGCGCCGAACGCGCTTAGAGCTTGCGAATGGCGCGGGCGAGTTCATCGCGCTCGCTCGGTTTGAGCGTATAGCCGATTGCACCGAGATGGGGCGCGACATCCGCGTGATCGGTGACGGAGACGATCTGTCGCGTTCGCGCGCATTCCATTCTCACGCGAGGCCGTCAATGTCGAGCGCGTAGACCACGCCGACCTTCGCATCGAGATAAGGAATAAGCGAACTCAGGATGTTTGCGCCGATCGAAGCCGGTGACTGTTCGCCGCACAATTGCAGACTCATCTGCACGATGCCCTGCTGGAGCCACGCCGTCCGTTGAACCGCCAGCCGCGATTTGATATACACAAATGCGCCACGGCGGCCAGCACGAGCAGCACGAAAATGCCCATCGCGCAGTTGAGTTGGAGCACTTCGCGCGTGCCGGTGGCGTCGGCGGTGGACAATGCGTAGTCCGCCACCATCAGGATGGACGATGCAATCGCGGTGATGATCGGCGTGACGGGCTTGTCGAGCCACATGCAGAGCACGACCGGCAACACGTAGAACACCCAGATGGCCACGCGCATGGGCGTGGGCAGATCGATGGCGAACACGACGATGAGCGAAAGCCCGATGCAGAGGTAAATCCAGGAAGAATGGTTTCGAGTGTCTTGAGGCATTGGTGACCGGGTAATGTTCGGTTTTCGAGCGCGATTTTTCGGACGGTTCGCGCGGCAGGCAGGGACCATAGCATGCCGCGAAACCCTTGTCACATATGGGTTTCGCAGTTTTTTTCGGCGCACGGAAAACGTTACGACGCGCGCTGTTGCGCATATCAACACAGAGGTAAGAATGACTGATTTTTTCGGCTCTCGCGTGCTCGTCACGGGCGCTTCGGGCTTCGTGGGATCGGCGGTCGCGCGGCTCACCATCGAACGCGGCTTCAAGGTTCGCGTGCTGGTGCGTGCGACGAGTCCGCGCAAGAACGTCGAGTCGCTCGATGCGGAGATCGTCGTGGGCGACATGCGCGACGAGGCATCGATGCGCGCGGCGCTGAAGGGCGTGCGCTTTCTGTTTCACGTCGCCGCCGACTATCGCATCTGGGTGCCGGACCCGAGCGAAATTGAACGCGCTAATCTCGACGGCACGCAAGCGACCATGCGCGCGGCGCTGGCCGAAGGCGTGGAGCGCATCGTCTATACGAGCAGTGTCGCGACGCTGAAGGTGAACAGTTCCGGCGCAATCGTGGATGAAACGAAGCCATCGGATCCGCAAAGCACCATCGGCGCGTACAAGCGCAGCAAAGTGCTCGCGGAGCGCGCGGTCGAGCGGATGGTGGCGCAGGACGGATTGCCTGCGGTGATCGTGAACCCGTCGACGCCCATCGGCGCGCGCGACGTGCGGCCGACGCCGACCGGGCGCATCATCGTGGAAGCGGCGACGGGCAAGATTCCGGCGTTCGTGGATACGGGCCTCAATCTCGTCCATGTGGATGACGTCGCGCGCGGGCACTTTCTAGCGCTGGAGCGCGGTGTCATCGGCGAGCGATACATTCTCGGCGGCGAGAACCTGCCTTTGCAGCAGATGCTGGCCGATATCGCCCGCTTCGTCGGGCGCAAGCCGCCGACCATCAGACTGCAGCGCGGGCCGCTCTATCCGGTCGCGGTCGGTGCGGAACTGTTCGCGCGCTTCAGCGGCAAGGAACCGATGGTCACCGTCGATGCGCTGCGCATGTCGAAGAACAAGATGTACTTCACATCGGCGAAGGCGGAGCGGGAACTCGGGTATAGCGCGTGCTCGAACGAGCAAGGGTTGAAGGATGCGTTGGAGTGGTTTCAGGCCAACGGCTATCTGAACGCCTGAAGAAAATCCTCAACTCTCAACTCTTCTGATAAGACGAAAAACTTAAGTCGTTGATCCGAAACGGAACGGAAAAGCGCCTTTTCACCGCTGTAAGCCCAAATTCACACGCGCCGCCCGCAAAATCGTGAATAATAGCGATTTATTGTCGGAAGGCTGGTCGATTTCGGCGGTTTTTCCAACCTGTTATCGGATGTCGAGACAAACGATGAATAATCAGCAACCCACCATCATCTACACCCTGACTGACGAAGCTCCGCTGCTCGCGACCAGCGCCTTTCTGCCGATCATCCGCACCTTCACCGCGCCGGCTGGCGTGAACGTCACGACGAGCGACATCTCGGTCGCCGCCCGTATCCTCGGCGAATTCCCCGAATTCCTGACGGAAAAACAAAAGGTTCCGGACAACCTCGAACATCTCGGCGAACTCACACAAGATGCCGACACCAACATCATAAAGCTGCCGAACATCAGCGCGTCGGTGCATCAGCTGACCAGCGCGATTCGGGAGCTGCAGGCAAAGGGCTACAAGCTGCCCGACTATCCGGAAGAACCGAAGAACGACGAAGAAAAAGCCATCCGCGCACGTTACGGCAAGTGCCTCGGTTCCGCTGTGAACCCCGTTCTGCGCGAAGGCAACTCGGACCGCCGCGCGCCGCTGGCCGTCAAGAACTACGCGAAGAAGCATCCGCACAGCATGGGCGAGTGGAGCATGGCGTCGCGCACGCACGTCGCGCACATGAAGCATGGCGACTTCTATCACGGCGAAAAGTCTATCACGAATGACCGCGCGCGCGAAGTGCGCATGGAACTCGTGACGAAACGCGGCGAAATTATTGTGCTGAAGCCGAAGGTCAAGCTGCAGGACAGCGAGATCGTCGACAGCATGTTCATGAGCAAGGAGGCACTCGTGGCGTTCTACGAAGACCAGATGGAAGACGCGCATAAAACCGGCGTCATACTGTCGCTGCATGTCAAGGCGACCATGATGAAGGTGTCGCACCCGATCGTCTTCGGTCACGCGGTCAAGGTGTTCTACAAGGACGCGTTTGCCAAGCACGCGAAGCTGTTCGAAGAACTCGGCGTGAACGTGAACAACGGTCTGGTCGATCTGTACACGAAGATCGAATCGCTGCCGGAATCGCAGCGCGATGAAGTCATCCGCGACATGCACGCGTGCCACGAAAAGCGCCCGGCGCTGGCCATGGTAGATTCGGCGAAAGGCATCTCGAACCTGCACGCACCGAACGACGTGATCGTGGACGCATCCATGCCCGCAATGATCCGCGCCGGTGGCAAGATGTGGGGCGCCGACGGCCGTCCGCAAGACACGAAATGCCTGATCCCGGAAAGCACGTTCGCGCGCATCTATCAGGAAATCATCAACTTCTGCAAGACCAACGGCGCATTCGATCCGCGCACCATGGGCACGGTGCCGAACGTCGGCCTGATGGCGCAGAAGGCCGAAGAGTACGGCTCGCATGACAAGACGTTCGAGATCATAGAAGACGGCACGGCACGCATCGTCGATAACGCGACGAACGAAGTCATCGAATCGTTGACGCAGAAAGTCAAGCAGGGCGATATCTGGCGCATGTGCCTCGTGAAGGACGCGCCCATCCGCGACTGGGTCAAACTCGCCGTCACACGCGTAAAGAACTCGGGCAAGCCAGCGGTTTTCTGGCTCGACCCGTATCGTCCGCACGAAAACGAACTCATCAAGAAGGCCGAAACGTATCTGAAGGATTACGACCTGACCGGCCTCGACATCCAGATCATGTCGCAAGTCCGCGCGATGCGTTACACGCTCGAACGCGTGATCCGCGGCATGGACACGATCTCGGTCACCGGCAACATCTTGCGGGACTACCTCACCGACCTGTTCCCGATCATGGAACTCGGCACCAGCGCGAAGATGCTGTCCATCGTTCCGCTGATGGCGGGCGGCGGGCTGTATGAAACGGGCGCGGGCGGCTCGGCGCCGAAGCACGTCAAGCAACTGGTCGAAGAGAACCATCTGCGCTGGGATTCGCTGGGCGAGTTCCTCGCGCTGGCGGTGTCGCTGGAAGAACTCGGCATCAAAAACGACAACGCGCGTGCGAAGCTCGTTGCGAAGGCGCTGGATGCCGCGACCGGCAAGCTGCTCGACAACAACAAGAGCCCGTCGCCGAAGACCGGCGAACTCGACAACCGCGGCAGCCAGTTCTATCTGGCGATGTACTGGGCGCAAGAGTTGGCGAATCAGTCGGAAGACAAGGCGCTGGCCGAGCAATTCGCGCCGCTCGCCAAGACGCTGACCGACAAAGAGCAGAAGATCGTCGGCGAACTCGCGGCGGTTCAGGGTTCGGGCGTGGATATCGGCGGTTACTATCAGCCGGACGCGAAAAAGCTGGAAGCGGCGATGCGCCCGAGCAAGACGCTGAACGCAGCCATCGACGAAATGCAGGCTCGCGCGAAATAAGTCGAACGCGCGGTTTCTCGCGCTGCGCGTCTCGGTGATAAAAAAAATCGGCAATGCCTTCGGGCCTTGCCGATTTTTTCTTTACGTCGGGCTTTCGATGCTTTCAGACCGCCGCATGTCTGCTGACTACACTGCCGCCGCTCGTCATGCTTCAAATGCCCGGCGTGCTCGACAGGAGACTTCATGCAAACCCGATTCATCGCTTCTCGACCATGCCGATCGCGCTTATGCGGAAGGCGCGTTTGGTGACGCGCTGCCGCTGGCGGATGCCTTCATCGCCGCGAATTCGCGTCATGCTGGTACGGCCTGATCGCGCTGGCGCTCGGCATAGACGGATGACGCGCGGACGTGGCTAACGCGCGCGGTCTGCTGCAATTCGCTTTGTGTGACGCAAACGCGTTTGCAAGACTACGTACGCCGCCGCTGTCGAAAGCACGCGCCTCGGGCTGCGCATGGCTGGGGACTTCAACGGGATAGCGGTGCTTTGGTACAACCTGGGGCTTGCGTTGCAACTCGAAGCAGCGGCGGAAGCTTATCGACGGGCGCTGGCGCATCAGCCCGATCACGCGCCAGCACACAACAATCTCGGCACGGTGCTGAAGGATCTTGACGACCTCGACGCCGCCATCGCGCACATGACAAGCGCCATTGCGCTCGATCCGAGTAATCTCGAAGCGCACAGCAAGCTTGGCCATGCGCTGCTCGCTTCAGGCCGATACGGCGAAGCGTGGCCTTTTACTCCGAGCATCGCTGGGCCAGCTTCCAGAGCGGCGAACGCACGCTCGGCCTGAAAACGCCGGTTCTACCGGTTCCGCCCTGGCGCGGCGAATCGGTTCCCGCCGGTTCGACCCTGCTCGTGCTACACGAACAAGACTTCGGCGATGCGCTGCAATTCTGCCGCTATCTGCCGATGGCGCTCGATCGCTTCGAACGCGTCGCTTATGTCTGCCCTGCGCCGCTGCGGCGGCTCTTCGAACATTCGCTATGCGCGCGCTGGCCGAATCTCGTCTTGCTCGAAGAAACGCCCGCCGGCCGTTCCGCGTGGACGCACTACTGCGCGCTGATGTCCTTGCCGATGTGCCTCGGTACGCGCCTCGACACCATTCCCGCTCCGGTGCCTTATCTTTTCGCGGATCCGCGCCGCACATTCGATTGGCCTGCTTCGGCGTCACCGCGCATCGGGCTTGTATGGGTCGGCGGTCACACGGGCACGACGGCGGGCGCACGGCGCAGCATCGCGCCGGAGAAGCTAGCGGCGGTGCTTTCTTGCCCCGGCGTCCAATGGATCAGCCTGCAAAAAGCTGAGAGCGACACCAAGCAACTTCCGCCTGCACTTGCAGAAAGAATCATCGACAGAATGGGCGAAGTAAGCGACTTCGCTGACACGGCCGCGCTGATCTCGACTCTCGATTTCGTCATCGCCGTGGACACTTCGGTCGCGCATCTCGCCGCCGCGATGGGCAAGCGCGTCTGGCTGCTGAACCGTTTCGCGGGCTGCCGGCGCTGGCTGTGCGAGCACGACGACACCTGTGGTATCCTGGCCTTCGTCTCTTCACAAACGGCGCGCGGCGACTGGGACAGCGTGCTGGAAAACGTCCGCGCCGAACTACGCGCAATCACGCGAGCGCCGCGTTGAACATCGAAAAAACTGCCGCTTCATCGGGGCGTAACACGCATTTGGTTACAACGTGTGCCGGCTGTACGTAAGTCGAGTAGGTAGAATCGGGGCCTCGCTGCCTGCAAGACAAAGACACATTTCGCATGAACCTACATGACGAGCTTGGTGCGCTGGAGTCGAGCCTCGATTCGCTCCTCAAAGCTGCTGCCTCCACTCCTGCCGAAGCGCCTGAATCGGCTTCTTCAAACGATGAAACCGCGCTGAAACCGCCCGCGTTGAGTCAAACGTCCTCGCCGGACGAACCCGCCGAGCCCGCCGTCCACGCTGACTGTCTCGCGCCCGAGCCGCGACGCGATCGAAATGACCATCGGCGACAAGTTGGTGCTGTCGAGTCCGGAAGGAATTTCGAAGCTGATCGAAGATCTGTCGAACGTGCGCGCGTCGATGCCGGTCGAGCAACCGGCTGGCATTCCGCAGGGCTAGCGGTTCGCATCGACGAAAAATCCGGTCATGGCGACGCAGAAGTATGGCAATGGCGACCGCCCTGCTGGTGCTGCGTCACGCCGGACACGGCTGGGTGCCGTTTACGTTCTCGCCGAACATGGTCATCGAGCTTTACGCAATGTTGACCAAAAAATAATTTACGGAGCGGCTTCTCGTTGCAGGAAACCGCTTTGATTACGAACCGCCCTGCCCTGGCGCCTGCACACGAGTCTTCTACTGTCCGCCCTTTCCCGTCCAGTAACGCACTGCCGATCCGATCGTCGCGCTTACATAGAACAAGAACAGCGCGACCAGCGGCAGCACCGGCGCCCACAGCAACGGACGGCGGGTAGTAACGCAGCATCGGCGCAAGGCGACGCACATGCAGATCCACGCTGCCCAAGCGGGCCACGCGCGCGCCTATTGCGAGCGCGAACAACGGCGGCACCAGATAAATCACGATCATGCTGATGAGCGTTCCCGCCAGCAGCAGCGGCGAGTAGCGCAGTTGCGTGAACGCGGTACGCGCGATCATGTTCCAGATATCGCGCCAGGAATCGTACGGACGCAGCGATTCGCTCGATTCGGCCAGCTCGAGGCGAATGGGTCGCGCATCGTTACGGCCGCGCCGATGCTTGATGCGCTCCGCGAGGCTGCAATCATCGATCAGTTCCCGCCGGATCGATTCGATGTCGCCTGCCTCTGCGAGCGCCGAGCGCCGCTACGAGCATGCAGCCGCCCGCCGCGCTCGAAGTGGTCTTCTTCACGTCGTTGACCCACGCGAACGGATAGAGCTTCGCAAAGAAGAACACAAACGCGGGAATCAGCGCCTTTTCCCACAGCGAGTCGCAGCGCAGACGCACCATTAGCGAGACCAGATCGCGGTCTTCGAGGCTGAAATCGCGGGCGGCGGCGACCGCGGCGGCGGTGCCGTCGGTGCTGTGGTCATCGACGACGATCACATGGAACGCGCCCGGATAGTCCTGCCGGAGCAGCGAACCCACCGCGCGCCCGATGACCTGGACCTCATTGCGCGCCGGCACCACGGCAACCAACGCCGGCCACACGCCGCGCCGCGCGATCGCGGCATTGCCGACGGCGTGGATGGTCGTCGCGGACAGCGCGAGCGCGGGCTGTGCGCGCCAGAACCCGCCGCGTCCGAACAGCAGGATGATCCAGATCAGAAGAGACAGCCAGGCGATCAGCAGCATGAAATTGGGTGATGAAATTTCGCGCGAAGTCAGCGCAGCAAGCGTGCGCGCGAGCGATTCACGATCTCGCCGGCAAGCCGGACGTTGCGCGAAAGATACACAGTACGAGCCGCTTGCGCCAAGGTGTGGCGCAGCGTTTCGCACGGCAGCATCGCTTCGAAGGGTCGGAAAGCGAGCGTGCGAGCGGCTCGGGGCATCTAAGAGTTTAATGGCTTCTGCGACTCGCCGTGCGCTTACGGCGCCGCCTACGGCGGGCTGGGTCGCAAGCGGCTTGAGCACCTAAAAAGGGGAACACTAGGTATATATGGAATATACGTGGTCAATTCGGGCATGCGGATCGGAAAAATTGTCTCCTTTCTCCGTGCCAGTCTCAGATGCACGCCGCTCGTAGCCCGTGGTTAATCGTAAAAAAAGTAAAAAGAAGGCAGAGCCGGTCTGAGGCATGACCCGGCGCAGTGCGACACGCACGCTCGTGTCCGGGTCGTCCCAACGTAAGGGACATCGACTAGTGATTCGGAACACGTCTGCACGAGTCGACCGACTGCGATAAGCATGGTGTAGAGCGTGTAGAGCATTTCGATGGGACGCGAGTCCCGGGGAGCAACTGCTCAAGATCATTGAGCTTAATTGACGTAGTAGATGTGCCCCTTTGGGGGGTACGCCTTGTAGTGAAATTGGTAGCCGAGCGAATTTGATCGGCTACCTTGTTGCATTGACCTGATTACCGTCAGGTCCCGCCCGATTCAGCGGCTTCATCTCCGCCCGGGCGCAGGACGTCGCTAGAGGAACGAGCGCAAGCTCGGTGTGTCATTGTTCAGTCCGGGTTGGCATTAGGCGGGAGCAGAGAACCTGCTGTACGACCGTAGCCTAGGAGGACATGCGTCCTGGTAAAGGTGAGGTGTGAAGCTCCTCTGACAACGTAGCCCCTGATGTACGGGCGAGTATCCATTGTGAAATGGCCATTCGGAGACTCCTAGCAGCAAGGGGGGGTCAAGGCGCTAGGCTGACTGATAGGGTCAACATATGTGAACTGCTTGATAAACCTCGTGAGTAGTAATGTGCCTAAGCTGCTGGGTGGCACTAACCAAAACGGTGTGCGGTCGGCTAACGCACTGGAGCATGGGGTTACGTCGTCAACAGGCCGCCGGAGAA